>JAXMIV010000393.1:0-4330 GCA_034377045.1 Prosthecobacter sp.
TGGGGCGGCGAATTCGATTATTCTTTGATTCGCTGAAGACAAAAATTCAGCCCGTCCGAAACCTAGGAATCTACGACGTTGCCCGCCAGGGTGGTAAGCTCTGGCGGGCCTTTTCGTTTTTGGTTGAGAGTTGAGGATTGATCGCGAGGCGCTTGTCAGGAGGCGGGAATGCGTGGAAGGTTCCAGGTCATGAGAAAAAGCAAAGTCTTTGCCGTGCCGCATGCGGCCTACCTCGAGCATGAGCTGTCGGCCTGGCTGGCGGCGAATCCGAACATCAAGATCGAGTCGGTGACGCAGACGACCAGCGGCCCTTCCCTGGGCGTGCCGCAGGGGGAGCTGGTGGTGACGATTATTTATTCGGAGCTGAGCTGAGTTGAGCGGTGGCTTAGCGATTGTTGAGCCATTGTTAAACCAAGCTCAACCACCGCTCATCCATGCTCAACTGTCAGCCTCGGTGCGTTCTTTGCCACCGACGAACAGGTTGCGGAGGGATGAGACGGTGAAGTCGCGGTTGAGCTTGGTGATCCAGCGGACGCTGATTTCCTTCGGGCAGGCGGCTTCGCACTCGTATTGGTTGGTGCAATTGCCGAAGCCTTCTTTGTCCATCTGGCGGACCATGGCGACGGTGCGGCGGGTTTTTTCGACCTGGCCCTGCGGCAACGAATTGAGCTGGCCGGCCTTGGCGGCGACGTAAAGCATGGCGCTGGCGTTTTTGCAGGCGGCGACACAGGCGCCACAGCCGATGCAGGCGGCGGCATCCATGGCGGCATCGGCCACGTCTTTGCCCACCAAGATGTTGTTCGCTTCCGGAGCGGAGCCGGTACGGATGGTGATGAAGCCGCCGGCCTGGGTGATGCGGTCGAAGCCGGAGCGGTCGACCATGAGGTCCTTGATGACGGGAAAGGAACGGGCGCGGAAGGGCTCAATCCAGATGGTGTCGCCATCCCGGAACTTGCGCATATGAAGCTGGCAGGTGGTGGTGGCGCGTTCGGGACCGTGAGGGATGCCGTTGATGGTCATGGAGCAGGCGCCGCAGATGCCTTCGCGGCAATCATGATCGAAGGCGACGGGGTCGGTGCCGTCCTGCATGAGGCGCTGATTGACGATGTCCAGCATCTCCAGGAAGGAGGCGTGGTCGGGGATGCTGCGCGCTTCGATGTCCTGGAAGTGGCCCGGATTGGAGCCGTTTTGACGCCAGACTTTGAGGTGGAGGTTGAGAAGGGACATGACAGAGTGAGGAGAGAGTCCAGGGGCGATTACTTGTAGCTGCGCACGGAGAGTTTCATCTCGGAGAACTCGAGGATTTCTTTGTTCAGCTTTGGCTCGGCGAGCTTGCCGGTGTATTCCCAGGCGGCGGCATAGGCGAAGTTTTCGTCGTCGCGTTTGGCTTCGCCGTCTTCGTATTGGAACTCGCTGCGGAAGTGACCGCCGCAGCTCTCGTCGCGATGGCGGGCATCGAGGCAGAGGAGCTCGGCGAACTCCATGAAGTCGGCGACGCGGCCGGCTTTTTCGAGTTCGGGATTGGTGAAGTCGGGGCGGCCGGGAACGAGGACGTTGCTCCAGAATTCTTCGCGCAGTTCAGGTATGCGGCGGAGGGCTTCGGAAAGGCCCTGGCGGGTGCGGGCCATGCCGCACTTGTCCCAGAGGAGCAGGCCGAGTTCGCGGTGGAAGCTGTCGACGGTGCGTTTGCCTTTGATGCTGAGCAGGCGCTGGGTGCGCGTCGTGGATTCTTCGAGAGCCTTCTTGAAATCCGGATGCGCGGTGGTGACGGCGCCGGGTTTTTGCGTAACCAAATAGTTGGCAACAGTGGTGGGGATGACGAAGTAGCCATCGGCCAGGCCCTGCATAAGGGCGCTGGCGCCGAGGCGGTTGGCGCCGTGGTCGGAGAAGTTCGCCTCGCCCAGGACATGGAGTCCGGGGAGGTTGCTCATGAGGTTGTAGTCCACCCATAGGCCGCCCATGGTGTAATGCACGGCGGGGTAAATGCGCATGGGCTGCTCATAGGCGTTTTCACCGGTGATGCGCTCATACATCTCAAAGAGATTGCCGTAGCGCTCCTTGATCGTGTTCAGGCCAAACAACTGGATGGACTCGCTGAAGTCGAGATAAACGCCGCGCCCCCCGGGGCCGACGCCGCGGCCTTCATCACACACTTCCTTGGCGGCGCGGCTGGAGATGTCACGCGGGGCGAGGTTGCCGAAGCTGGGGTACTTGCGTTCGAGGTAATAATCACGATCCGCTTCGGCGATCTGGCCGGCGGGTTTGCCGCAGTCTTCCTTTTTCTTCGGCACCCAGACGCGGCCGTCATTGCGCAGGGACTCGGACATGAGCGTGAGCTTGCTCTGGTAGTCGCCGCTGACGGGAATGCAGGTGGGGTGAATCTGAGTATAACAAGGATTGGCGAAAAAAGCACCCTTCTTGTGCGCCCGCCAGGTGGCGGTGACGTTGCAGCCGACGGCGTTGGTGGAGAGGTAAAAGACGTTGCCGTAGCCGCCGGTGGCGAGCAGGACGGTATCGGCGGCGTGGGCCTCAATTTTGCCCGTGACCAGATCGCGGGTGATGATGCCTTTGCTGTGGCCATCGGCGACGACGATATCGAGCATCTCGGTGCGCGGGAACATTTGCACACCGCCGCGGGCGATTTCTTTGCTGAGGGCGGAATAAGCGCCGAGGAGCAACTGCTGCCCGGTTTGTCCACGGGCGTAGAAGGTGCGGCTGACCTGGGCGCCGCCGAAGGAACGATTCGCCAACGCACCGCCGTATTCACGGGCGAAGGGCACGCCTTGGGCGACGCATTGATCGATGATGTTGACGCTGACTTCGGCGAGGCGATGAACGTTGGCCTCGCGAGCGCGGAAGTCGCCGCCTTTGACGGTATCGTAAAAGAGACGATAAACGGAGTCGCCGTCGTTTTGATAGTTCTTGGCGGCGTTGATGCCGCCCTGCGCGGCGATGGAGTGGGCGCGGCGGGGGCTGTCCTGGAAGCAGAAGCACTTGACCTTGTAACCCAGCTCCGAAAGCGAGGCGGCCGCCGCGGCGCCGGCGAGGCCACTGCCGACGACGATGACGGTGTACTTGCGCTTGTTCTTCGGGTTGATCAGCTTGGAGTCACGTTTGTGACGCGACCACTTTTCAGCGATCGGTCCGGCGGGGATCTTGGAATCGAGAGCGGAGGACATGACTGGGAGAGCGGGCTTGGCTTAACGGCCGTAGTGGAAGATCTGGATGGCGATCGGGATGGAGCAATTGCCAATCAGGATCAGGAGGGCGAAGGCAAGGCCAATCGCTTTGAACATGGGCCAGCTCCGGTCCGTGGCGAAGCCGAGGGTCTGGAACAGGCTGGAGACGCCGTGGCTGAGATGCGTGGTCAGCAGGCCCATGGCGATGAGGTAGAAGATCGTGGCCGGCCACCAGGAAAATCCGACGATGACCATGCGGTAGACATCGTGCACCGTTTCGCCATGCAGCACGGTGGTGTAGGTGCCGTAGTCATTGCCGGCATGGGCGGTGAAATGCAGCAGGTGATAGATGATGAAGGCGAGGATGGTCAAGCCGCTGATGACCATGGTGACGGAGGCCTTGCTGGCGACGATGGTGGCCTGTTTGCCATAACGCTCCGGGCGCGCCTTGCGGTTGCCGTTGGCGAGCTGGATGGTCGCCACAATGTGGATCACCACGGCCAGCAGCAGGCCCGCCCGCGCGATCCAGACGCCGGCGCCGTGGAGCATGGTCTGCAGCAGGTGGCCATATTCATTGATGGCGTCCGGACCAACGAAGATCAGCAGATTTCCGATCATGTGACCGAGCACGAAAATGACCAAAGCCAGGCCGGTGAGGGCAACGAGAATCTTCTTGCCGATGGAGGAGGCGTAGAATCGTGAAAGGGGGTCGAGGACAGCGCTCATGAAGGGAAGCGTGTATCATGGCAATACGTTCCGGCATGGCAAGGAGCAGGTGGATTTTTTGCGATGGCCGGGTTTGGCGGGCCTTTCCTTGGGCGTTGACGCTGAGCCGCTTTGTCCCACCTTAAACGATGCCCCTGCCCGACGATGAAGCCTTGCAAAAGCGCCTGCGTGCCCTTGGCATCCGGGAGGAGGATTTGCGGGAGGAATTCATCCGCGGCAGCGGCCCCGGCGGGCAGAAAGTGAACAAGACCTCCTCCACCGTGGTACTGCGCCACCTGCCCAGCGGGCTGGAGGTGCGCTGCCAGAAGGAGCGCTCGCAGGTCATGAATCGCCATTGGGCCCGGATCGAATTGTGCGACCGCCTGGAAGAGGCGCGCAAGGCTGAAAAGCTCCAGGAACAGAATGAGCGGGAGAAGATCCGCCGC
>JAXMIV010000394.1:0-6633 GCA_034377045.1 Prosthecobacter sp.
CGTGATGGTCATCACGCAAACCAAGGCCAGCGCCACCCAACCACGGCCAGGGGTCGCTTGTGCCGCCAGAAGCAGCAGCGTCGCAAACGCGGAAGGCCCTGCTAAAAAGGGAATGGCAAGCGGGACGATAAAGGGTTCCCCCGAGGGCAGGCCACCAAAGACATTCTCGGGATGTTCGAAGATCATGCGCAGGGAGATCAAAAACAACACGATGCCCCCGGCGATACCGATCGACGGCTGGCTGAGTCCCAGCAGGCGAATGACTCCCTGGCCGAACCACAAGCATGCCAGCAAGACCACCAGTGCGATGCCACATTCCCGCAGCAGCACGAGACGGCGCCGCCGAGGCGACTCTACGCCTCTCAAGATGGCAGTGCAAATGGGCACATTGCCCAGCGGATCTATCACCAGCAGCAACAGCAAAAACACGGAGCCAAAGGAAGTTTCCATGATTCGCTTCGCCAACCATCCTGTTTGTTAGGGGGCAGCCCTCTTCTGTGCCAGCAGCCACTCCCAGAATTCCGGGTTGTCATAAGTGGTGGTCCAGGAATCGTGGGCGACCCCCGGATAGATCGTCAGTTTCACCGGCGCGCCAACCTTCTTCAGGGCATCGTGGATCTTGTTCGAGTTCTCGACTGGCACGGCCTTGTCCGCATCCCCGTGAAAAATCCAGGCGGGCAGATGTTTGATGCGCTCCGCCATGGTCCAGCGGACACCCGCCCCACCGCAGATCGGCGCGATCGCCGCGTAAGTCTGCGGATACTCCATGGCAGTCTCCCAGGTGCCAAAGCCTCCCAGGCTCAGGCCCGTGAGATAGATGCGATCCCTGTCCACCCGCAGCGTCGCTGCCAGGTGATCCGTCACCGCCTTCACGCCATGAGGATTCCAGATCTGCTTTGGCTCACATTGTAAACTGGCAATGATCGCGCCAAACTTCTTGCCCGCGGCCAGCAGCTTCGGCGGGCCGTGTTTCTTCAGCAGTTCCAGATCGTCACCGCGCTCCCCGGCCCCATGCAGAAACACGATCAGCGGCCAGGTCTTGTCGGCGGCCTTTTCGTAGCCGTCCGGCAGGGACAACAGGTAACGGTAACCCACCTTCAGCGTCACCTCGCCGCTAAACGCCTGGGGCGTCTGCGTATCGGCGGCAGGCGCGGCCTGGCCGATCAGCAGCAGGGCGAGGACAAACAGCGTTTTCATGGGTCGTGCTAATTCTGGTTAGGCCACCTGCAACGCGCGTTCCCGCAAGTCCTGCATCGCCGCAAGAATCAAGTCGCGATCCATCTCATGCACCTCGAGCTTTTGCCCGATCTTCGGCACCAGGGTCACCGTCAACTCGCCGCCCAGGTGCTCGCGAAATTCCTCCAAGCCCTCCAGGATCACCGGCTCCCCGCTCTTGCCGTGCGCGAGGAGCTCGCGATGAAACGTCTGAAAGCCGATGCGCTCAATCAGCGCCAGCACGCGTTCCGCCGTGTCGGCATTGATGATTCCCTTCCGTGCTGAATACATCAAATCCACTGCCATGCCGATCGCCACCGCCTCGCCATGCGAGACCCGGAACTGAGTGATCTGCTCCAGCTTGTGCGCGGCCCAGTGGCCGAAATCCAGCGGGCGCGCGGAACCGAGCTCGAACGGATCGCCACTCGTGGCGATGTGGTCCACATGCAATTCCGCACTGCGCCGTACCACGTGCTCCAGAGCAGACTGCTCCAGCCGGGCCAGGGCATCGGCATGCGCTTCGATCTCATGGAAGAAAGCGCCGCTGCGAATCAGGGCCACTTTGATTGCCTCGATGATGCCGTTGCGCCGTTCCCGCTCCGGCAGGCTCTCCAGAAACACAAAGTCATTCACCACCGCATGCGGCACGGCAAAACTGCCCACCCAGTTCTTCTTGCCGAAGAAATTGACCCCGTTTTTCACCCCCACTCCGCCGTCTCCCTGGCTTAAGGTCGTCGTCGGAAAGCGCACATGGCGGATGCCGCGATGCGCCGTCGACGCCGCAAAGCAAACCAGGTCCAAGGCCGCGCCGCCGCCGATCACAAACACGTAGCTATGCCGGTCCAGCGCCGCGTCGTTGATCGCCTGCCAGCAGCGCTCCACCAGCCTGAAATCATTCTTGCAGGCCTCCCCCCCCGGAATCACCACCGGCTCCGCCGCCAGGTCGAGCACCTCCGCCTGTGCTCGCGCATAGCCGCTGATTTCACCCAATAGCCCCGGATTGGCTGCGACCACGTGATCATCCACAAAAATCAGCACGCGCGGCACCTTCGCCGGCTGATCGAGCAGCAAAAGATCACGAATCGTCGCGTTCCCCGGCGCAAAAACGTGCCGGGTAAACAAGATTCGGTGCGCGTACTCCAGCCTGATCTTCTTCTCCGTCATGGGCATTGTGTAATCTGTCGTCCTTCCCGGGGCCACGTTCAAAGGGAAAGCGCAAACGGGGTCCATTCCTCCGATCTTTCGCGACACTGCCCCCTACGTCGCCGCAATCCAGCGCTGCCAGAACCGCAGCAGCGGCGCCAACGCCACAAATCCCAGCGCCAGCGGAAATGAAATCCGGCTCACCGCCAGCGCGTCCACGATCGGAATCCCCGCCAGCAAAATCCCCACCGCCTGCCCGATCGCCGGTCCACCCTGCCGCATCAGCCGCGTCGCGAAAACCACCATCGCCGCAAAGACGAACACCAGCAGCAGCGGTGCCAGCGGCCTGAGATCCCCCAGGATCATAACCGGCCGGAGGCTTCCCGAAGTCACCATCAACGCCACCGCCACGATCCCGGGCGCATACAGCAAGCCCTTGGCAAACACAGCCGCCGCCAGCGAAGAAGCCCCGCCCTTGCCTTCCATCCGCGCCACCATCGTCAGCCCCACGATGTAAAAACCGAGGGCCACAGCACCAGCCCACACCATGGAGTTTGCACCCCAATGTGAGGCCGCCATCAGGTACAGGAGCACCCGGCAAGACCCCATGACCCACACCGCGCCCGCCCAGGGTTTGTGATACAGATCATAAAAAAGTATCGCCGCCGCCAAAGCCAGCGTGATCCAGGCACTAGCGCCAGCCACGCCCATTCCCAGCCAGCATCCGGCCACCATCATCCCCAGCCCCACTGTCCACGCAGCAGCCACGCTCACCCGTCCGCTCGGGATCGGCCGCTCCTGGCGATGCTCCCGATCGAACTTCACATCCGCCGCGTCATTCAGGATCATCCCGCCCGTGTAGAGCAACGATCCCGCCAGCACCAACCATCCCAGTCGCCAATCCTGCCAACCCCCGCCCGCCAACAGCCACGCCGCCGTGACATTCGTCCACACCGTAGGCAAATTGGAAGCGCGCGCGAGTTCGAGCCAGGGACGAAGCATGCCCTCTATTTACGCGCTCCCGAACAACTCCAAATCAAATCCTCTGCGTCCTCTGCTCCTTTGCCCCTCTGCGGTCAAAAAACCAAACACCCCAGTCGGCCGTACCCGCGCTCAGCTCGCACCTCGGATTCTCACGCCACCGCCGCCACATTCGGCACCAAATGTTCCGCCCTTTGCGTTTGTTCACGCCCAATCCTATCCTAATCACTCGGCGAAATAGCCGATCGTGGGCGTGACGGCAAACGTCGCCGCAGCGCCGATGGTGAGCGTGTTGGTATCCCCGGCCTTGCTGCCACCATCGAGTATGACGGCGGAAAGGAAGGTGGCGCTCTGCTTGGGACTGCTGGTCTGGACAATGGTCAAATTGTCGTTATCGTCGCCAAGTTGGATGTTCGCGGCGCCCAGAAACTGGCTGCCGCCTGGCGCGTAGGTGGAGGCTTCGATCACAACATTGTCCGCGCCCGCACCCGTGAGAATGGTCAGCGCACCACGCAGGGTACTGTCGTCGATCGTCACGACGTCGATGCCAGATAGCAGGTCCAGTCTCACCGCACCCCGCATCACAGCACCACCAAAGGTGACGTTATCGTGACTAGTGCCGCCGGTGAAATTGACCGCGCCAAAGGAGCCGTAGGAGAGGGCGAAAATGCGCTGCGCACTTGCACTGGCGCTGAGGGTGACGGCGCCGCTGACATTCAGGCTTGGGAGGCCACCGCTCTCCCTGCCGCCGACACCGAGACCGACCGTATCGCTGACGCCGAAGCTGGCGGTGACGACACCGGTGATGCGGCCATCACCGATGATGTTCACAAGATCGTTTCCCTCCAGGGAAGTGAAGTTGATGGAACCGAGAATGGTCATGCTGACCGTATCCTCTCCGCCGATCATCGCTGTGATGGAACCGGCGCCGAGTCTGGCATTGACACCGCCATTGATGATGAGGGTATCGCCTTGAATAGTAACGGCGTCATTTCCGGAACCGTGGGTGAGGTTCAAGCCGGAGCCGAGCGTGACGCGATCACCGATGATCTCGTTGGTTGTCGAACCGCTGGCAGTGAGGAAAGTGGCCAGGCCGCCGATGCGCACGTCAGCGCCGGTGATCTTATTCCTGGTGTCGCCGAAGATTCGATTGCTACCGTTTATGGCCACCGAGCCATGGATGATCAGGCTCGGGCTGGCGACTTCATTGATCACCTGGTTGCCGGCATTTTTGATGATCAGGCTACTGAGGTGGGCCGTATCAGTGGCATTAATGATGTTGCTCGTGAGATCATTGACGCCCGGTGTGTTGCCGTTGGAGATGTTGATCGCTCCGCCCACAAAAAGGCTTTCCACATCGATGGTGTTATAGTGCCCTCCCCCATTTCCGTTCTTGATGGCTAGGCCGCCTTTGACCGTGAGCACATCCACCGTAATGGAGTTTGACTGGCCCAGGGTGGCACTGCCATTGGTAATGGCGATGCCCGCCCCCATGAACAAGCCGCCCGGGTCCGTGCCGTCAGCGATGATATTGTAGAAGTTGCCGTTGCCATTCGTGATGGCGATGCCGCCACCGAGGTGGAACGAGCCCGCGATTGTATTAATGGTATCCGCTGCGCCAACGATGGGATCAGGAGGCGCGGTATTGCCGTTCTTGATGGTGATGCCCGCGCCAATGAAGCCCGCTTCACTGTCGATCTCATTGGTGAAATTCCCGATGCCGTTGGTGATAGTGATGGAGCCCGAGTGGAGGCTGGCAGTGCCTTTGACAGTGACAGTACTCATATTCGGCGTGCCCGCGCTGCCCATGCCAAAATTGGAAATGGTGATTCCCGCGCCCACATGCACCTCTGGAGCGGAGATGGTGACGTCATAGCGGCCGGCCTTGTTGGTGACAACGATGCTTTCGCCCACCTGAACACTGTCGCCGCCGATCAGAGTGGCACCGTCGCCGTTCCCGTTCGTCACGGCTAGTTTGCCTCCAATCACGATCCCGCCAAGGATGCTGTTGTCGCTCGGGCCGTTGCCATTGGTGATGGTCAAATTTCCACCCACGGTAAATGCAGGAGACTCCAGCCGATTTGCCGTGCCGCCGCTCGTGTTGCCATTGGTGATGCTGACGCTGCCGCCAATGCTAAGGAACTGGGAACCGACAATGGAGTTCCCACTATTGCCGGCTCCATGCTTGATGGTGACCGAACCGCCAATAGTTACCGCATCCCCCGTTAGGCCGAAGGCGCCGTCCGTATCTTTGTGATCCAGGAAGGTGACGGACACGGCACCCTGGATATCGATACGCGGACAGATGAAATCCGTAAACGATGTGCCAGCGCCGAGCTTGAGATCCAGTGCGCCGCCAATCAATAGAAAGGGTGTCTGGACATTGATATCTTCCTGGCCGGTGCCGCCGGCGTAAGCGAAGCCTTTGCCAAACATTACCGGTGTCGATGTGGAAATGCCGAGGAAGTTGTAGCCCTCGCCGAGATTGAGAGTGGTCTGACCAGCGACCTTCAGCGTGGTGTCATACGCACCAATGGTGTCGTTCCCTTTAAGGGCATTGATGACCAAATTGCCGCCCAAGTCCAAGTTTAAGAGGGTAACCATGTTATCACCCCCGCCCAGTTGGGCAGTGACATTGCCGTCGAAAAAAATGTCCTTCAGGACGAGCGAGTCGCTGCCTTCCTTCAGATCGATCGTCAGCCCCTTGATCACATTCTCGACGTCCACAGAGGCAACCCCAGCAGCGCCATTCAGGCGGATGAGTGTGTCCTCCGTGCCGATCAGACGGAAGATGCTTGGCGCGATCTCTTGGAGGGATACCGCATTGTCCAGCCCATCCCCTGTGACTTTCAAGACACCCCCACTGAGGATGGCAGTCACAATACCAGCAGGGGCGAGGCGTTTTTCGAGAAGTTCCATAAGAGATGCAGTATTACGACGATTGGCCCCCATAGGGACTCCCGTATATAAAAATCTGAGGACAACGTCCTTTCGGTCCTCGGCGAATTGCGAAGCTATGCCCTACCCCCTCATGCCGCCGCCACCACATTCGGTACCAAATGCTCCGACAATTTGGCGGCTTCGGCGCGCAACTCCGGATCGACGTTTTTCTGCTCGAACTCGCGGCACCAGCCTTTGATCTCCAGTTCGTTGAAGATCTTGCCGATCACGCGCCGCAGCAGACCCTTGAGGTTCGGCAGCTCCACCGTTTGCAGGCTGCGCACCGCCGCTTCCTTATAGCTTTCGAGAAGCTGCATCGCTTTCTCATGCGCGCCGGTTTCTTCGGCCCACTGG
>JAXMIV010000395.1:0-5184 GCA_034377045.1 Prosthecobacter sp.
TCGTGCGCAGGCCGGGCATGTGGGGCCGCGTGAAGCTGCTGTTCAGGTAGGTGGCGCCGGAGTAGTTCTTGATCACACCGGTGACCTCACGCCAGATGGCGGGAGATTCAGGGACGGCGGCTTGGGCGAAGAGACAGGCGGGAGACAGACAGGCTGTCACGGCAAAGGTACGGATCCACTTCATGATGACTTGATTGGGAACAGGTTGGTTGTTACATCACAAAAAATAGCCGCTGCCGCTTGTGGGCGGCTTGGACGATTCGCCTGTAAATTAGAACATTTCGCTCGCGTCCCCTAAGAAGGGGCGGGGCTATGCCTGATGCTTCTGGCGGTAGGCCAGCGGTGCGGCGCCATACTTCAGTTTGAAGCAGCGCAGGAGGTGGCTCTGGTCGGCGAAACCGGTTCGTTGAGCGATGGTGGCCACGGATTCGAAGGTGCCGCGGAGCAGCTTGGCCGCCCGTTCAACACGCAGTTCACGCAGGTATTGGGAGAAACCCCAACCGGTGGTTTCCTTGAAAAACACGCGGAAGCGGCTGGTGCTCATGCCCGCGGCCCGCGCTACTTCTGGTTGGGCCAGTGATTCATGCGCGTGCAGGGCCACGTAATCGAGCGCCCGCCGCAGGCGCGCCTCTCGCAGCGCGCGGTCCGTGGGTGGCCCGCCATGGGCGCCTTCAAGATCAAAGCCGGTCCGCAGGCGATGCAGGACCGTCTGGAATTGCAGCTTCAGCGTCAGCCAGCGCTCTTCACCAGAGGCGGTGCCGAACCACGTGCGGGCCAGTTCATTCAGGGCCTCGTGTACCGGCTCCGCAGCTGCATGCCAGGCGCGCAGCACGGGGAGGACTCCCTCGGACCGCCGCTCCCAGGCCGAAAGAAAGCCTGCATCCACCGCTGAGCCCTGGGGTGCGACCAGATGACTGGGGAAATGCATGACCAGGGCGGTGTGGCTGGCATCCATTTGCATGACGCCGTGGATTTTGAGGGGATCAACCAGCACGATGTCACCGGCTTGAAATTGGAAGCGGTCATTGCCGGTGCGAAAATCGCCCTTGCCACTGAGCGCCAAGAAAAATTCGTGGTAATCATGCCAGTGCATCCAGTTTTCTCCCACCATGCGCCGGTAGCCGGGATACTGCTGAAGGCTCATCAGCAACGGCAGCGGCTGGGGGAACTCGCGGCCCAGGTAGCGGTGCGCATCGATGCGGTCGGCCAAGTCGAAAACCTCCTGCTTCTGGTTGGCCAGAAAGGCGATGAGGTTTTGAGTATGGCCGGGCAGGGAAGGCATGGGCACCTATCGCAAATTGAGGGTCGTGGATCACGGCGGCGCCACGAAATCGTCGGCGGTGAAGAGCCGTTTGTCCGGACCGGCGGACCGGACTTCGTAGCTTTGCGAACTGCGGGCATGGATGAGATAGGGCGTGCCCCAGCGATCCAGAAGACGGCCTTCGGCGTTGATGGCCGGATGGTTGCCGGGAATAACGGTCAGCTTGAGCGGGTTGCGCCCGGACAAGGCGCGGACGAGATCCGCGTCATCCCCGATGGGCGGGCCGGGACGGCGCTGCAGAGCGCTGAGGTACTGGCGGATCAGATCTCGCAGGACGACGACATCCTGGTCTGGCGGCGCGTCCGGAGCATTGAGTTGACCGGCTAACGGCGAGCCCCGACTGGCCAACTCGGCTTGAGAAACGGAAGGTGATGGACCATCTCCGGGTGGGGGCGTTACGGCGGTCGTCTGCTGCCCTCCGGGAGCCGCCGGGGACTGCTGCCGCGCAGACTCCGGTGCAGATTGCCGAACCAGAAAGAACACGGCGATGCCAATGCCCAGGCATGCCAGGATCACCACCGCCCGCTTCATGCGAGGAAACCCAGCGGGGAGCCCGAACTGCCCGTATCGAAGAAGCGCCCGATGTTCGGAATGACGAGGGGCAGGCTGGACTTGGGCACGCCTAACCACAAGGCTAACTCCGCGAAATAGGCGTCAACGCTGGTGGTGGGGATGAGGCGGCCGCGGCCGACATCGAGGGGGTTGTCTTCGTACAGGCTGGGATATTGGCCGTAGATGCGGCCGCCCTGGACAGCGCCGCCGACGACGGTGTGATTGCCGCCCCAGGCGTGGTCGCTGCCTTCACCGTTGGAGGTCAGGGTGCGGCCGAAGTCGGAAGCGGTGAAAAGGGTGACATTGTTTTGCAGGCTGAGGGCTTCCAGCGTGCGATAGAAAGCGGTGACGGCGGCACTGAAATCAGGGATCTGACTGGCCATGTTGTTGAGGACTTCGTCATGGTGGTCCCAGCCGCCATATTGGACAAAGAAGGTCTGGCGCGTATGACCCAAGGCGGTGTGGCCGGCGATGGAGCGGGCGACCATTTGGAGCTGGCTGGAAAGGTAGCTTTCAGGCCAGACCACGGAACCCGGCAGGGTGACGTTGGTGGCTGAATTGAACAACGTGTAGGCATCCATGGCATCCAACTTCTTGTCTTGAAACGCCTGGGTCAGCAAGTGGCCGTAGGTGGTGGCCAGTTGGGTATCAACGGCGCGAGTGCGAATGGGCGTGAGACTCCAATCGTCCGTATCGTTGGGATCATAGCCATATAACCCCACGGCGCCGCTGGGCTCGACGGTGTATTCGAGGACCTGCTGTCCGCTCTGCCAGATGTTGCCACCGGAGAGGGAGATGTTCATGGAGACGGTGTCCAGGGAGTTCAGGCTGTGAAGGAGATCGGCCGCGCGCCCGGCCCAACCGCGCGCGGAGCGCACGTCGGGCAGGGAGGTGTGCCATTGTTCGATCTGATCAGAGTGGGAAAAGAGTCCCAGGGGGACATTGGGGCCGCCCTCGTTGAAATTGACCCGTGTGACCGGTTCAACGAGGGTGCCGACGTTGGCGACGAAAGCCGCCCTGCCTTCACCGAACAAAGTTTGCAAACCAGACATGCCGGGGTGCAGGCCGAGGTCAAGGCCCGCGCTCTGGAGGGGCGTGATCGGCAGGAGGCTGGCCTGAGGCAGGGCGAGATCCTTGCGGACGGTGGCGTACTCCGCGTGCTCCGTGGCGCCTTGCGGGACGAGGAGATTGTAGGAATCCATGCCGCCGGGGAAGAAGAGGCAGACCAGGGCGCGGTATTCCGAAGTGGAGGGCTCGGCGGCGGCGATGCTGCCCGCGAGCTTGAGGTTTAATAAGGTATTGAGCAACGGCAGGCCGCTCATCGCGCCACAGCCGGCGCGGCGAAGAAAGTTGCGGCGATTGATTTTTGGAGGCATGGCGCGCGAATAAGTGGTGGTGGCGGCCTAACGTTGAATGCCGTATTCAGGGAGGGCGGAGATCAGGTAGATGGCCATGTAGATGCGCTCATTCTTCCAGTCCCAATAAGTGCTGTTGATCGCTTCGACGGCTTCGCGAATGACCTGATGCTGCGCCGGATGCAAGGTGCCGCCGGTGAGCACAAGATCGAGCCGGCGCATGAGGGCGGGCACGTCGTTGTACAGCGCCTTTTCCAGAACCAACTGCGGTCGCACGACCCAACTGGCCTTCTCGTGGCCCCAGCGGTTGAAGCCGTCGCGCATGACGCTGTAATAGTAGTTAGGCACGGAAAAGGCGGAGATGTCGTTGAGGATCTGAAACTCCGGGGCCACCAGGCCGGCATCGCTGATGGGGCCGGCCGGGCTGTAGCCGGGACGGAAGAAATTAAAAACACTCGGGCTGGAATAGGGCTGCTGGAAGTGGAGTTCACCCAAGGGGCCCAAGTCATAAACCCCGGAGGCGGCCCTGGCATTGAAGGCCCGGGCGAGACCGACCGTGCGCAGGTAGGGCTCCTTCATCTTGCCGAAGGTGGTGCTGGAGAGCTGGGCCGGATCACGCGCTTCGGGGTCCAGCAGGATAGCCCTGATGACGGCCTTCATATCTCCCCGGACACCTTTGCCATTGTTGGCAAACTTGGCGGATACCCGGCCGACATAGGCTGGGGTGGGATTTGAGGTGACCAGACGCTGGATGAGTTGTTTGGACAAAAAGGGGCCGATGTTGGGATGGTTGAAGAGGCAATCCACCGCGGCGCGAATGTCAGTCAAGCCCGCAGTCCCCTTGTCCGGGACGCTGGCGGTGCGTGCCGGCAGCACCACGCCATTAAGTAGCGTCTTTGGGTCCATGTCGTGGTATTCGTCCCAGACGCGCATCGGATGCGTCCAGTCTTCCGGCGGCCACCAAAACTCTTTGCCCTTCAGGCCGCCAAAGCTCAGGCCGGTGAAGACGCGGGCGAAACTGGTGATCGTGGCGTTATCATACGACGGGATTTCGTCACCTTCGGCGTCGAGCATTTTGGTGCCATCCGGGTTGAGCATCCAGAGCCCGATGCTGAAAAGTTGCATGATCTCGCGGGCGTAGTTTTCATCGGGAAAAGTACCGGCATCGGGATCAGCCTTGCGGTTCTTGAGATGGTTGAGGTAGGCGCCCATGCACGGGTGCAATGATACATTCAGGAGAAGATCGCGGGCGTTGCCAAACGCACCCAGTACCAGCATGTCGTAGTAGTTGGCCATGCCGCGCGGCTGGTTGGCAATGCTGTCGACCTGGTCGGAGATGACAAAGATCTCACTGAGGGCAAAGGCGACACGTTGGCGCAGTGGATCGGTGGCGGAGGGCCCGATGGCATTGGCCCACCAGGAGCGCAACTTGGCATCCCAATAAACGTCCTGACGCAGGCGCGCCATCGCCTCAAGAGCTGGCTGATGGAGCTTGGGTGCCGTGCGGAACTGCATCTCGATCCAGGCGTCAAAACCGTAGGACATGATGAGTTGGGCATTGTCCGGAATGATGCCACCGTCATAACTGTCGGCACTGGGGCCGAAGGCGGCCTGCCCGAGAAAACGGACGGCTGCCTTGACGCCAGGCTTGGTGGTACCGTTCGCCATCGAGAGCGTGATGGCTTGTTGCGCTTTCACACTTGGAATGGTGTAACCGGCGCCGGGCTTGAGGGTGAGGATGATGGTTTCCGCTCCTTCAGCGAGCGTGTCTTTCACGGGCGCAAAACTCAACCAAGCCTCGCGTGCGCCATCGGCAATCGTGACGGTGCTTCCCGCCGGCACCGTGTAGTCGATGTCCCGCTTGGCGGTGCCGGTGAGGGTGAAGTTGAGGGTCAAATCCCCCGAAATACTGGTGCGGCGAAAGGCGATGACCCCCGGATCTGGCCAGGATTCACA
>JAXMIV010000396.1:0-11025 GCA_034377045.1 Prosthecobacter sp.
TCCATCTGGGCAGCACCGGTGATCATGTTCTTCACATAGTCAGCGTGTCCGGGACAGTCAACGTGCGCATAATGGCGCTTCTCGGTCTGGTACTCGACGTGAGCAGTATTGATGGTAATGCCGCGCTCTTTCTCTTCTGGAGCCGCGTCGATCTCGTCATACTTCTTGGCTTCGGCAAAGCCTTTTTCAGCCAGAGTAGTGGTGATCGCCGCGGTGAGCGTGGTCTTGCCGTGGTCAACGTGGCCAATCGTGCCAATGTTGACGTGCGGCTTTGTGCGTTGGAATGCTTCTTTAGCCATGAGATGCGGTTGAGGTTATTGCGCTTTAGGTTCGTTTGTCGTGGTCGGAGCCTGCGCATGAAGCCGCTAAACACTGGAGCTGTTGAAGGGGATTGAACCCTCGACCTCGTCCTTACCAAGGACGTGCTCTACCACTGAGCTACAACAGCTTATGTCTGGCGGCGACCCGCGAAGGATCTCCTCCTCTTTCGACAACAAAACCGAGGCATAGTGTTCCTTGCACAGTGTCAAGGGACAACACACCCCGGCTTTTCTCGAAAAAGTGGTGGCGAAGCTAGTGGGACCCGCCCTCCTGTCAATGGTTATTTGCATCCGTTTTGGAACATTTTCTGAAAGATCGGGGCCCCTTTCCAGTTCGCCATCCCCCGCCGGCGGCAGAATCCGCTTCCCCTCACCAAATTCCCCCGCTTTGGTGCCGCCGCCATGACCCGCCCCGAAGCCATTCAGCAAATCCGCGACGCCTGCAAGGCCATCGCCCTGCAATTCATGAAGATCCACCCGGCCCTGCCCCATCTCCAGGATGCGGAAGTCATGGCCGATTGCCTCAAATCGGCCCACGAAATGACCGTCCAACTTGAGATCATCAAAAAGAAGATCGGCAAACTCGAACGCCAGGACGACAGTTCCCTGCTCTAACCCCGCCCGACCATGGCTACCCGCGCCCTGCTGCTGACCGGCCTCATGCTTCCCTTGGCCCTGAAGGCGGAGCTTTCCGTCCACACCGACTTCGCGGGCGGCTCTGCCCGGGTCATCGCCGTGGATCAGGCCAAGGCCCTCGTCCAACTGATGCCGGGGGGCGACATCACCCGCGGTTGGCCCTGCTGGTGGTGCGTACGTATTGAGGGGGCCCAGCCCGGGCAGGAGATCACCCTGGAACTGGCCGCCTCCGATCAGTTACAAAAACAACCTGGCTCGGGCCAGGGGAAACCGTTGGCGGCGGCATGGTCCCGCCCGGCGCGGCCCGCGGTGTCCGACGACGGCGCCACTTGGCGTCACGGCCCGGAAGGGAAACTGGTGGCTGGGCAGATGGTTTATCGTGTGCAAGCGGCGGCGGGTCAGCTCTGGATTGCCTGGGGACCCCTCTTCACCAGCCAGACTGGTGGTGACTTGATCGACCGCATCACCCGCGAGTCTCCGCTGGCCGCCCGCCTAGTCTTGGCCACCACTCGCGAAGGACGCGAGGTGCCGGCCCTGCGGATCGCCACCGGCACCAAAAAACCCGTGGTCTGGTTCCAGGCGCGCCAACACGCCTGGGAAAGCGGCGGCAGTTGGGTGGCCGCCGGGTTGATGAACTGGCTCGTTTCAAACGATCCCCTGGCCGTCCAACTCCGCGATCGTACCGAAATCCTGGTGGTACCCGTTATGGATGTGGACCACGTCGCCACGGGGGATGGCGGCAAGGATGCCCTGCCCCAGGACCACAACCGCGACTGGCAGGCCCAACCCCACTGGCCCGAAGTCGCCGCCGCCCAGCATCTGCTGCGGGACTTCGCCGCCCAAAAACGCCTACGCCTCTTTTGCGATCTCCACAATCCCAGTCCGGGTGACAAAAAATCCTACTTCTACGTGACGCCGAAAGATATCCTCGGCGCCGCCGCCTGGGATTCCCAGCACCGGTTTTTCGATCTCGCGCGCCAGGAGTTCACCGGCCCCATCCCGCTCGAAATCACCCCGCGTGAAAGCGGTCCCAGCTACCATCCGCTGTGGAAACAAATCTCCAAGAACTGGGTGCACGACCAGTGCGGTCTCGACGTCATCGCCGTCACCCTCGAAACCGCCTGGAACACTCCGGGCAGTACAGTGGAAGGCTACCAGCAAACCGGGGCCAGCCTGGGCCGGGCGGTCAGCCGCTTCATGGAGCCGCGTTGAGCCCCCACACCGTCTTCCCGCCCACGACGGTGCGCACGGGCTTCATCACCCTGATCTCTTCCTCCGGGCAGGTCAGGTAGTCCCGATCCAGCACCACAAAGTCGGCCAGCTTGCCCTTCTCCAGGGTGCCCAGCTTGCTTTCGTCGAAGCTCAACCAGGCCGCCCACTGCGTCACCGTCCGCAGCGCATTCAGCCGCGACAGCTTCTGCTCCGGCCCTTGCACCTCGCCAAGGTCATTCTTCCGCGTCACCGCGCAGTACAGCATCAGGAACGGGTTGAAGGCGTTCATCGCATGATCCGGATCAAACCCGATCATGTGATCGCTGTTGATCGCCACCGGCACGCCCGCCTTCACCCAGCTCGCCAGTCCCAAAAACCTCTCCGCCCACGCCTTCCCATAGATTTTGGCGATGAAATCGGAGTCGCGATAAAATAGGTATTCCTGCGTATCCACCCCCGCATTGACCTCCTTCGCCAGGGCCGCCATGGCGGCATCGGGGAAGTAGCAGTGGATCAGGTTAAACCTCCGCTCCTTGATGTTAGGCTGCTCTTTCGCCACATCCGCCACCGCGCGCAAAACCGCCATGGCGCCGCCATCGCCGGTCACGTGTGCGCTCATCGGCCAGCCCAACCGGTTTACCGCCCCAAAGATGTCCCGCATCTGCTCAGGGGTATAAAAATGTTCACCCGTGTAGGCGGGATCGGTATTGCGATAGAAGGCCGCGCGCGCCGGCCCATGCGGCTCGCTTAACCACGTGGTTCCCCAGTGGATGCCTCCGTCCACGGTGATCTTCATGCACGTGGCACGCACCCAGTCATCACCCTCGCCCGGCTTCAGGCCGAGTTTCTTGATGAACCCCTCAGCACCCGCCGCATCCTTGGCGGAAAATCGAAACGTCGTCCGCACCCGCGCCGTCAATTCCGCCTTCGCCTCCAGATCGCGAAACAGATCATAACCCGCCCGATCCGTCGCCCGCTCAAAGATGCTGGTGATGCCCACCGAATTGTAGATGCCTAGCAACTCCCGCAACTTCGCCCGGGTCGCTGCCGGCGAGGGCGCGGGAGGTAGCGGTATCAGCGCCCGCACCGCCGCCTGGCCACCGCGCATCAGCACCGGTCGTCCGCCGTCCCACATCACCTCGCCACCCGGCACCTTGCTCTTCTCATCCGTAACGCCCAGCGCCTTCCAGCCCGCGCTGTTCAATACCGACTTCGTCACCGACACAAACAGCACCGGATGCTTCGGCGCCGCCGCATCCAGCTCCTCCGGCGTTGGAAACCGCCGCTCTTTCAAGCGGGTGATTTCATTGCGCGGCACCTCGATCCACGTCCCTGCCGGCGTCTTCTCCGCCCGCTTCCGCACCCATTCCTGAACGCCGCCGATGCTGTAGAGCTCCTGATACCCGCCGCCCAGTTCCGCCCGCGTCGCGCCGATGCTGTGGCAATGCGTCTCAATGAAACCCGGCACCACCATCTTGCCGCCGAGATCCACGACCTCTCCACCAAGTTGCCGAATCTCGTCATTGCTGCCAACGGCCACGATCTTGCCCTCGTCCACCGCCATCGCCTCGGCCACCCGCTCTTGCGCATCCAGCGTCACGATTTTCCCATTCAGATAAAGCGTGCCGGCGTTCGCGGAGGTGATCACTCCAAGGCCGGCCAGCAGGAATCGTAGATGCATGTGCAAAGTAACCTCCTAGGCTCCCCCAGTCTTGCGGCGGTTGCGAAAAAGGCGCTACTTCAGCGACTTCGCCTTGCCGCCAAAGTACGGATACCGGTCCCACGCATCCCAGGCCGGGTCCACCCGCGGATCGGCCGTCTCCCGCATCCACGCCTCGACCCGCTTGGAAAGCTCCGCTTTCGCGGCCGCATACCCGGGATCACCGGCCACATTGACGAGTTGATCCGGATCTGCCTTCAAATCATAAAGCTCCTCCCCGGGCCGCTTGGCGAAGCTGAGCTCAAAAAAACGCCGCATCGCCGGCTCATCCTGATGCGCCAGCACATGCTCCTTCACCAGCGATCCATCCACATCCCCATAATCCCCCACGGACATATACACTTTCGGATCGCCCGCCGGCCACCGGTCCGGCCGCAGATTCCTCAAGTACAAAAATTCCCGCGTCCGAATGCCCCGAATCGGGTAGCTCAAATCCCCCTTGCGCACATTCGCATGCCGCTCCCGCTCCACAAAGACGTGGTCGCGCGCCGAATCCGATTCCTTGCCTAACAAGAGTTTCACCACACTTCGTCCCGTCATCTCCGGCCAGGGCTTGAGGCCCGCCAGTTCCAGGAAAGTCGGCGCCAAGTCCGTGAGCGAGACAAAATCCTCCACCCTGCGCCCCGCCGGTACCCTGCCCTCCCAACTCACCACCATCGGCACCCGCGTGCCGGTGTCGTAGCAGTTCGCCAAACCCCGCGGCATCTGCCAGCCGTTGTCGCTGGTGTAAACAATCACCGTGTTTTTGGCCAGGCCAGCCTTCTCCAGCGCCGCCAGCGCGGCCCCAAAGTCCGCGTCCATTCGCTGCGCCCCGGCGAGATAGTCGGTGATGTTTGATCGCACCTCGGGCGCATCCGGCAGACAGGGCGGCACCTTGGCCAGCGCCGGATTCAGCCCCGCGGCCGCGCCTCCCGTCCCCTGCCGCCACTTATTCAAGGCCGTGTCGGTGTTGCCCAACCAAAAGAAAAACGGCGCCGCCTTCGTCTGCTCCGTCAGGAATGCCTCGAAACTCACAAACTTCGGCCCCGCCGGATTCTCCTTCCGCTCTTCCTCGTACCGGCCCGGCGACCACCCCTTGCCCGTATAGCCTACCCGATAGCCACCTGCCGCAAGCGCATCGGTGAACACCCGGAATTTGCTCGGAAATCGGCTCCACAAACTCGCCGCATCCTCCAGTTGATGCGCCGCCCGCCCCGTCAGCAAGCTCGACCGTGTCGGCGAACAGGACGGCACCGGGCAGAACGTATGGGTGAACAGCGTCCCCCGTCGCGCCAGATCATCGAAGACCGGCGTTTTCACCACCGGATCACCCAAAACGCCCGCATGCGGATACCCCCAGTTGTCGCCGATCAGCAGGAGAATGTTCGGCCGCTCCGCCGCCTGCGTCACGGCTCCTGCCCCCAATAGCCACAGCGCCAGCAATCGTTTCATGAGCATTCAACGGCTTGCATCGCCCCCCATTGCAGTCAAAGTCTCGTTCCACCCTTTCGAAACCATGAGACTGGCCGCACTCCTCCCCACCCTCCTCTGCCTCGTCGGTTCCTTCGCCCAGGCCGAAGTCAAGTTGCCCGCTCTCTTTTCCGACAATCTTGTCCTCCAGCAAAAGAAGCCCATCGCCGTCTGGGGCTGGGCCGCCCCCGATGAAGATGTCAGCGTCCGCTTCGCCGGTCAGACCCAGGTCACCCGCGCCGATCTCGACGGCCGCTGGCGCATCTCCTTCGATCCCCTGCCCGCCAGCAGCGAGGCCCGGGAAATGGTCATCTCCGGTAAAAACACCCTCACCCTCAAAAACGTCCTCGTCGGCGAAGTCTGGGTCTGCTCCGGCCAGTCAAACATGCAGTGGGCCGTCAGCCAGGCCGGCAATGCCGAACAGGAAATCGCCGGCTCCGCCTTCCCTGATATCCGCATGTTCAATGTCGAACGCGTCCCGGCTATGAAACCCGTCACCGACGTCAAAGGCGCGTGGAAGGAAGCCAACCCCAAAAACACCGGCGACTTCTCCGCCGTCGCCTACTTCTTCGGCCGCCACCTGCATCAGGTCCTCAAAGTCCCTGTCGGCCTCATCAACACCTCCTGGGGCGGCACCCGGGTCGAGGCATGGTCCAGCCGCGAATCCCTCGAAGAACGCCCCTGCGCCGCCCAGATGCTCAGCGATTGGAGCGGCATCCTCAATTCCTGGGACGCCACCGCAGAAAAGTCCAAGTTCGAAGCCGCCCAGGCCGAGTGGCAGGCTCAGGTCAAAAAGATCAATGCCGACAATGCCAAGGTCGCCGCAGGACAGCCAAAAAAACCCTCGCCACCCGCGCCCCGGCCCCCGGATGATCCGAGCAAATCCCCGCACTTCCCCGCCGTCCTCTACAACGGTATGATCGCCCCCCTCATCCCCTACGCCATCCAGGGTGCCATCTGGTACCAGGGCGAGTCCAACCAAAAGCGTGCCTTCCAGTATCAGGAACTGCTGCCCAACATGATCAACGACTGGCGCACCCGCTGGAATGACGAATTCAGCTTCTACATCGTCCAGCTCGCCAGCTTCGGCAACGGCCGGCCGGCCACCAAAGCCCCGGGCGTTCCCGACACTTGGGCAGAGCTTCAGGAAGCCCAATACCTCACCACCATCACCCTGCCGAAAACCGGCCTCGTCGTCACCAACGACATCGGTGAAGAAACCAATATTCACCCGAAGAACAAACAGGAAGTCGGCCGCCGTCTCGCCCTGTGGGCTCTCGCCAAAGATTACCACCGGCCTAATGGCGCCTTCAGCGGCCCCCTGTACAAATCCTCCGCCATCGAAGGCGACAAAGTCCGCATCAAGTTCGACCACATCGGCGGCGGCCTCCAAGTCCGCGGCGGTGGCGACCTCAAGCAGTTCCAAATCACCGGAGCCGATGAAAAATGGGTTTGGGCCCAGGCCAAAATCGACGGCGAAGAAGTCGTCGTCTCCAGTCCCGAAGTCCTCCGCCCCGTCGGCGTCCGTTACGCCTGGGCCGCCTGGCCCGAAGGCGCCAACCTCATGAACGCCGACGGCCTCCCCGCCAGCCCCTTCCGCACCGACGAATTCCTCCCCAGCACCCTCGGCGTCACCTCCCCCTTCCAAGAGGTCCAAAAAGCCGCCACGGCGAAGTAGGATAGTACCTTGGCTCTCCAGAGCCGAGCCCTGTATCTTGGCTCTCCAGAGCCGAGCCAAAGGTTGAATAACCCGCGCAGAACCGCGCGTCAGCGCAGCCGAGGTTTGGAATCGGTCCTATCCGTTAGATCCGACCGATCATCCTCCTCACACCGCCAGCCCGCGCGTGTCCGCCAGCTTCGCTCCGGTCACGATCAACCCCGTCTGCGTCGCGCCCGTCAGGTTCACCGCGATCAAATCCGCATCCGTAAAATCCGCGTTCGTTAGATCCGCGCCTTCCAGGTTCGCCCCCGACAGATCCGCCCCGCGCACATTCGCTTGGCTCAGGTTCGCATGCCGCATCGACACCCCGCCGAGATCCGCCCCGCTCAAATCCGCGCCGCTCAAGTTTGCCCGATCCAGATTCGCCCCGCTGAAATCCGCCTCCGCCAGATTCGTCCCCGCCAGATTCGCCTTTGTCAGCGTCGTCCCCACCAACTGCGCCTTCGCCAAATTCAAATCATTGAGCGCCGCCCCCGCCAAGTTCATCCCCGTCTCATCGACCTTCTTGCCGGATTTGCCCCCGCTCTCCAGCCATTGCGCATGCGCCAGAAGTTTCTCATTGGTGATCGTCGCCATTCCCCGAATGAAGCCGGGAATCCCCCGCCCTGCAAATGAAGATCAGTCTTCTTCACACAGACGTTCCCCGGCGTCCCCGAGGTGGGTCAACCGCTCCCCGCAGAGACAAGCGGCTGGAGTGAGCCCGCCGAAGTTTGCCCGAAATCCGTGCCATCCGTAAAAATCCGTATGAATCCGTGTTCCAGTCTTAGATTGAAGTTTGCCTTCCCCCCGCCCTCCCCCTATAACCGCCCCATGCCCGACGCCGAAAACTTCACCCACGACGTCTTCCTCAGCCACGGCGCACGGAGCAGAAAGCTCCTTCACATGCCAACTGAATGCCGCGACTGGATCAGCTTACACCAAAAAGGCAGTCGGATGAACTTAGCTTAACCCTATGGCACCTGACCCTCCCATTACTCCACGCCAATATCTCGGTGTGATGGTTTCCAGCACTTTCAAGGATCTCGAGAAGCATCGAGCCGCATTGATGGGCGCCTTGTACAAGGAGGAGCTATTCGCCATTGGGATGGAAAACTACGTCGCTATGCCGGACGACGACGAAATCTCTTCCTCGTTGAATATGGTTCGCAAAGGCAGCGCTTACATTGGTCTCATCAGCCATCGATGTGGGCAAGTCCTCGAATGCCCAACTCGAAATCCCCTGAATTACTCCGTCACTCGTCTCGAGTTCGAAGAAGCCCAGCGTCTCGGTCTGCCAACGCTTGTTTTCGTCATGCATGACGACCACGATGTGAAAAAGGCAGACATCGAAACTGACGCCACTAAAAAGGCAAAGCTCGATGAGTTCAGAACAGCCGCCAAGGCCGGACGCATCTACATCGTTTTTAAGAGTCTTGAAGATTTCACAGCTCAAGCCATCCACGCAGTGGCGAATCTTCGCCGCCACATAGAATCCCGTGGCACCCAAACTACGGTAGACGCAACAAAGGGCGCGCCCGCCACCATCCCCATTCCCAAGCCCCCCGCCTTCTACGCCGAACCCGACTACATTGGCTCCCACCAGTTCGTCGGTCGCCAAGCGGAGCTCGACGCCCTCACCGATTGGGCGAACCGATCCGATCTCACCAACCTGCTCCTGTTTGAAGCCATCGGCGGCAATGGCAAGAGCATGCTGACCTGGGAGTGGACCATTTGGCATTCCACGAAGGGCCGTGCTGGAGGGGACGCGTGGGCGGGGCGTTTCTGGTATTCATTCTATGAAAAGGGCGCGATTATGGCGGACTTCTGCCAGCGCGCTCTCGCCTACATGACTGGCAGACCATTGGAAGAGTTCGCGAAAAAGAAAACCGCCTTTTTGGTGACGGACCTCCTTGCCCAGCTTCATGCCCGGCCTTGGCTGCTCATCCTCGATGGCCTCGAGCGTGTTCTCGTCGCCTACCACCGCATCGACGCCGCGGAAATCCCCGACGAAGAAGCCAACGCGCCCACTGACAAGATCCTCAACCGGAACCCCTGCGACGCCATCCGCGACGAGGACAATGACCTCCTTCGCGCCCTTGCCGCCTGTGCTCCGTCGAAGATCCTTGTCAGCTCCCGGCTCACCCCGCGCATCCTCCTCAATCCCGCCGGACAACCCATCCCCGGAGCCAAACGCATGACCCTTCCCGGCCTGCGCCCGCCCGATGCTGAGAAGCTCCTGCGCTCCTGCGGCATCACCGGCGACAGCGCCGCCATCCAAGACTACCTCCATGAAAACTGCGACAACCACCCGCTTGTCATTGGCGTCCTCGCCGGCCTCATCGCCAATTACCTGCCCGACCGAGGCAACTTCGACGCCTGGAGCACCGATCCCGGTGGTGGAGCTGCGCTCGACCTCGCCAAACTCGACCTCATCCAGCGACGTAATCACATTCTCCTCGCCGCCATCGCCGCCCTCCCCGACGCCAGTCGCCAACTCCTCTCCACCCTCGCTCTCCTGTCCGAGTCTGTGGACTATAAGACTCTCGAAGCCTTCAATCCCCACCTGCCGCTGGAGCCGGAGGAAGTGACTGACGACGAGAAAGCAACAACGCGGCAGCAATACGAAGCCGCCCTCGCAAGCCGCAAAAAATACGAAGAAGCGCTGAAGACATGGCTCAAATCATCGGAGGTCCGCGAAGCCCCGAAGAAGCTGGTGGAAACTGTTCGCGATCTGGAACAGCGCGGCCTACTGCAATACAATGGCCATGAGCGGCGATACGATCTCCACCCTGTCGTCCGAGGCGTAGCCGCTGGCGGCATGAAGGCGGAGGACAAAGTTCGCTACGGCGAACTCGTGGTGGACCATTTCTCCACGAAGCCGCACAACCCGTATGACAACGCTAGGACGCTGGAGGACGTGGCCCCCGGTCTTCATGTCGTCCGCACGTTGCTCAAGCTGGGGCGCTATCAGGACGCGGCGGATGCTTACGTGAGTGATTTGGCACGGGCTCTGTCGTTCAGCTTGGAGGCCCATATGGAACTACTGTCTTTGATCCGGCCTTTCTTCCCCGCGGGCTGGGGTGAACTTCCCGATACGGTTTCTAAGCGGGATGCAGCCTTTCTCTCGAATTATGCCGCTATCGCCTTAGATTCCTGTGGGGAACACAAGGCAGCTCTCCGGGCATTTGGGGCATGTGTGCAGGCAAACTTTGCCCGCAAGGCTTGGGATGACATAGGCGATACTTTCCCTGAAATTTGGCTCAACCTCAGTGCCCAAAACTTGAGGGCAAAAGCTCTGCAAATTGATTCACTCGCCGTCGATCTTGCCGCAGCATCTGGTTCCTCAAGGTCGCTCTTCGCGAATCGCCTATTGTTGTTTGCTGATCAGTCCAGATTCGGCAAGTGGTCGGAATCCGAGGCAACTTGGAGATTACTCGATCCGATGGGGCGTCGCTGGCCGCGCGAGGTCTATCGCCAAGGCGATGCGGAGTTCCACTTCGCGCAATCAAAGTTTTGGCAGGGCACTTTGCAGGAAGAGCACCTCACGGCAGCGACCACCCTCGCTGAGCCTGACAATAGCCGTGCCACCCTCCGCAAGATCCACGGGCTGCGCGGCTCCTGGCGCCTGGATCAGGACGACTACCCTCAAGCCGCCGCCAGCTTCCAGGAAGCCGTCCGCATGGCCCGGGAACGAAGCCTCGTGCATGCCGAGTCCGAGACCGGACTCGCCCTGGCCAAGTTCCACCTCAGCCAACTCACCGACGACGAGGCCCGCAGCGAAGCCGAGCGCCTCGCCCAACTGCACCAGCCCGAGCATCGCACCCTCGCCATGCTCTGGCGGGCCATCGGCGACCCCGACCAGGCGAAGCACCACGCCCTGGCCGCCTACCGCTGGGCCTGGGCCGATGGCGAGCCGTATGTGAACCGCTACGAACTCACCAAGACCACTGAACTGCTCCAGCAAATGAACGTGCCGATTCCGGTTCTGC
>JAXMIV010000397.1:0-3343 GCA_034377045.1 Prosthecobacter sp.
TCCACCGCCCCCGGATCTCTCACCTGGGCCGTAATGGTCCAGGCTATCAAGCGTCGCTCACCATTGCGGGTGGTGACGTAGGCCTCCTGTTCGTAGGGTGAGGGACTGTCGACAAGTTTCTGAAACTGCCGCTGAATGACGTGACCTGGGGTTGCGGCTAAAAACACCCTCCCGAAATCATCCTCACGCAGTTCCTCGAGTTGGCAGCCAAGGAGCCGCTCACAGGCGGGATTGACGCTGAGAATCTTGCCTTCCGCATCCGCGACGACCATAAGCGCACCGGCTGCCTTCAGCACGGCCATGCTGAAAGCATGCTCACGCCGCAGCGCTGCCTCTGTGGCTGCGAGCCGTGTGTCACGGTCCAATCGCGTCAGCGTGCGCTCCGCCACGATTGGCACGAGTTCCAAAAACTGGGTATCCTTGACCAGATAGTCCAAGGCACCTCGCTTCATCATCTCCACCGCCACCCGCTCGTCCCCTTGCCCCGTGATAACGACAAAGGGCAGCGGCCTGGCCCGCGCAGCTATGTGATCCAGAAGCGTCTTCGTGTCGATGTCCGGCAATTTTAGGTCCAACAACATCAGATCAGGTGAGGCCGTGTCGAGGCAGGCTAAGGCCTCGGCTCCAGTGAAGGCGCTGATCGAAGTAAAACCCCGGCGTTTGAGGGCTTTGCCAATCAGGCCGTTCAAGCCCTGGTCATCGTCAACGATAAGGATGGTGGGCGGGGCAACGGTCATGCGATCATTCCGGCTCCTGACTAACGGTCGTCGATTGCCGGACCTGCCGATACTATTGGAGAATCGCTTCGATTCCACTGCTTTTACGCGCGGCCCGCGCAGCCAATCAAGCTGCGAGTGGCCGCGTTTGCCGGTGCGCGCTCGCCACCGTCGATCTGATGCGGCTGCGAAATTCGGTCGGCGACTCGGAGACGATGCGGCGGAAGCTGCGATTGAAATGTGAGAGGGACTGAAAGCCGACATCATAGGCGACATCGGTGATGCGAGCGGCGGGTTTCATGAGCAGGCGCTTCGCCTTTTCCACCCGGGCGTGGCTGACAAAATCCGTGAAGGTCAGGCCAGTCGCGTGTTTGAAGATTTTACAAAAGTGGAACGGGCTGACACCCACGGCCTTCGCCACGCTTTCGAGTGTCATCGCTTCGGCGAGGTGCGTATGAATGTATTCCTTGGCGCGGCGGACGGCCTCGGGTTCATTGGAGGCGTGGGCGAACAGGAAGCGGTGAGCCGACTCCCCCATTTGGAGTGCAAACGAACCCAAGAGAGCCACTGCTGCCTCATACCGTTCCGGCGCCATCGCGGGCAGCGCCTCGAACTCGACTTTGGCGGCGCGAATTTCGGCGGCGGAGTGATCGTCCTCAAGCATCGCCTTGGCAACTTCATTGAAGGATTCCGGGCGCACGGGATGCAGCCTGGTGCCACCGGTGTGTAGAGCCGCGACAACATTTTTGCCAATGCGGACGGGCACCAGGGTGGTGACCAGTCCGCGAATGTCCTGGGTGGTGGTCGACTGTTCAACGTCCGTGCAGGGGTCGAGGCTCAGCATCAGCCCGGTCAGCGTCCGAAAGGCGCGCTGGTAGTGCTGGAAGAGCTCGCTATCGGCAAGGTTGGCGATGAACCGTTGGTGGGCGCTGCTGTGTGTGTCGTGTGTATTCATAAAGGTATGCTGCTGTGGGTCCACGAATGCTACAGGATCGCGACTCCCCCTCTATTGTTCACGGCTACGGAACCGCACACCGCGGCAACCCGCAATTTCGGATAGTGGATTCCACTATGCCGCCGGCCCCGGCCTTTGGCCTCTTTGCTCGCACCATTGCATGGCATAGCGCACCAGTGCCGCGCCATCCGTGAGGTTCAGCTTCTTCTTCAGGTTCGCCCGGTGGGCCTCGACGGTGCGCGGACTGATGTTGAGAGCCGCCGCGATGAGTTTGGTAGGCCGGCCTTTGCCGATCATCTCCAGGACCTCCAATTCGCGGTCCGTCAACGACTCAATGGCGCTGTGGCCAGCTTTGCCGCTTCCCTTCGCCAGCAGCTCAAGCAGGCGGCTCGCCATCGCGTCGCTCACGTAGATGCCGCCGCCGAGCACTTTGCGCGTGGCGCTGATCAGGTGATCTGCCGCTGATTCCTTCATGATATAACCGCGGGCGCCGGCACGCAGCACA
The DNA here is from genome assembly GCA_034377045.1 of Prosthecobacter sp. Taxonomy (GTDB): domain Bacteria; phylum Verrucomicrobiota; class Verrucomicrobiia; order Verrucomicrobiales; family Verrucomicrobiaceae; genus Prosthecobacter. The sequence goes on from JAXMIV010000397.1 coordinate 2,177, forward strand.
CGCTCGCCATACACGGTCTCATCATGCATGGAGAGAACCAGACAGAGCGTACCTGGATGCATGGCCTGCAAGTCCTTCAAGAGCTCCAGCCCGTTTTTGTCAGGCAGCGTCAGGTCGAGAATCACCAGGTCCGGGCGCAGATCCGTCACCGCCTGGAGACCGTCGCGCGCACTGCCCGCCTCTCCGCAAACCGTCAGCCCCTGCTCCGCGCGGATGAGCTGCGCCAAGCCATGCCGCATGATGGGATGATCATCGATGAGCAAGATCCGCTTCACAGCGGAAGAGGCTTCAGCTTTGTGGCCGGCTTTCGGGGGGAGACGCGGCATACGTTTCATGGGGACACCATTCTTGACGATGACGCGGGACAAGTCGATAGCCGGTTTCATGGGGTGCACAACTGTCCGGGTTTGAACAAATCTTTGCGTGGCGCTGCCCCCGTCACTGAAACGGCGCTACGTCGGGCGGCTCGAAAAGTAAGGCTCACGAGGCTCAAGGTGGCGAGCGAGCTGAGTGGCATCAAAATCGCCGCTGCCAGCGGGCTCAGGTGGCCAAGGAGCCCAGCGCAGACGGTCGCGAAGTTATATAGTACGGAGAACACAAACACTCGCCGCGTCGCCCGGCGATGCAGGGCCGCCACATCCAGCAGCGGGCTGACAAATCGCAGGCTGTGTCCCATGAAATAAAAGTCCGCCTTCTGCTCCAAAAAGCTGCGGCCGCTCACCGGGCTGCCGGCGCACAGGGCCGCGTCAAACGCCAGGCTGTCGTTGGCGCCATCGCCTATGTAGAGCGTGTCACGGTCGTCATGCGCCGCGACCCACTGCGCTTTTTGTTCGGGTGTCAGTTCTGCCTTCCAATGATCTTCCGGCAGATGCAGTTGCCGCGCCATGTCTGCCACCTTCTCCCGGCGATCACCGCTCAAAATATACACGGCGAGCCCGCGATCTGCCAGGCGCTGAACCTCCTCTACCGACTCCGCGCGCAACGCCTCTTTAAAGCGAAAGCCACTGACAAATTCGCCTCCACACGCCAACACCGCATCCCAACCACTCTCGGCCTCCGCGCCAAAGGCTCCCGGCCTGCCGAGGGTCCAGATCCGGCCGTCAGGTGTCGTTGCCGCCATGCCCTGTCCCACCGTCTCCGCCACCGCGCCATGCCAGACATCGCCAA
>JAXMIV010000398.1:0-3549 GCA_034377045.1 Prosthecobacter sp.
TCAAAGTGCTCGATAGTGGTGCGGTCGCCGATCTGGAGCTTGTTGTAGAGGCGGCGGACTTTGGCATATTCGTAGTTCACCCATTCATCCGTGCCGCAGCCGTCGTTGTGACCGCGCTCGACCATGAAGGGACGCGGGGCGATGAGGGCGGCCATTTCGGCGTGGTTGAAGGTGCGGCCCATGTTCCAATCCCAAATTTCGTATTCGCCGGTGTGGATGTAGCTTGGAATGGGTAGGTCTGTGCTCACGCAGTAGCGCACCCATTCATTGAAATTGCCGCAGCAGATGCTCAGACAATAATCGGTGAGCACGGCAGGCGTGAGCATGGCGCTTTTCCCGCCATAGCTGATACCGTAGAAGGCGATCTTGTCCGGCTGCGTAAAGGGTTGAGCCTTCAACCATTCAAGGATGCGCTGGTGCTGGCCGTTGATGACACTGTAGAGCGTGAAGCCGAGCGGATTGAGCTTCCGCTGCAAGGTGCGGAAAGCATCCTTGCCGCGATACGGATTGTGCGGTGCGAAGGTGACGAATCCCTGCTCAGCAAGACGCAGAGTGAAGGCTTTGTAGGCTCCGAAGGCGCGATTCGTCTGATCCTCGGTGATCGTATCCTCCGGGATACCTTCCAAACCGTGCTGGCAGACGATGACGGGACGTTTTTCACCGGGTTTGAGATCTTTCGGCAGACACAACCAGCCCCACACGAAAACATCCTGCCAGACATCGAGTGTAACCTCATAGATGGCGACCTTGTCGGTCTCGCGAACGAAGCGGCTCTTCGCATTCATCGGTAAATCAGGATCAGGCAGACGGCCGATGACTTCATTCCAGAAACGCGCGCGTTCGGCAACGGTGTGCTTTTCAAACTCGGCCACCGATTTGAGCGGCAGCTTCTTCCAGAACTGAGTGTCGCGCTCGGCCTCGGTGCTCACGAGCAGACGCTGCGTGAAAGTCTCCAGTTCGCGAACCTGTCGCTGCTGGCGGGTGCTGTCGGCCTTCAGACCGATGGAGCCGCTGCTGCGCTTCATAGATTTCATAATGCCATCCGCAGTCTCCCTGGCAAAGAGATGTCGGATCGTCTGCTCATTCGGTGTCTCGTTGGTGCAGACTTGAATGCGGCTGGTTGGCGCGAGTTTCTTCGCGCGTTCGACTTCACTTTGAAACACTTGGAAATCGGGCTCGGAAAGTCTCCCCGGCGCTGCGATGGCACGCTCGCCTGGTTTTGCATCCGGCGGACCGATCAATTTCGGATAAAACAGATACTGCAGCGACAGCGGACGCGGTGCGATCAGCGAAGCAATCTCCGCATCGCCAAAGTCGCGCAACAGGCCAAAGACATTGCGATAGATCGGCTCTGCCCAAACACCCTCGCGCGGAGCGAAGTAACCGGCGGAATAAATACAGTTGATCCGCTCGTCGATGGCCGCTGCATGCATGGCAATCATGCCGCCCTCACCGATTCCGGCAATGAGCACGGGCACCTGATCTGGCTGTGCTTTGAACCAATCAACCACTGACAACGCCTTCTGCACTTCATAACCAATGATGTGGCGGCCCAGCTCATACGACTGGCGGTAAATCCATTCGCGATGCGGGATGTTCGTCTTGACACCAAAGCGATCATTGGTGCTGAACTCGGAATCGCGACTGATGAGCGTGGGGATGACGACTTCGCAGCCAGCGGTGACGAGCAACTCGTCCACAAGCTTCTCCGGCGTGCCGCCAGCATCGGGAAGGTAGATGACACGGGCGAGCGGTTTACTTTTTGGCTGCACATAAAGTCCCTCACCATGCACACCTTCGAAGACCGGCCAGCGCACGCGGAAGATGCGTACCTGATCGGTTTCATGGATCAAGGCTGGCGAGTTGGTGTCGCCGACGAATTCAAGCCCCTTGATGGAGAGACGCTGGTCCACAATACCAAGAATGGCCTTCAACTTCTCCCGCTCCGGCTTCCGGGTGGTCTTGGATTGCTCGGTGAGCCTCAAGGCGAAGCGATCAATGCCCGCGACCATCGTCGCCGAGAAATCGGGATTCGGCTTCAGTGGCTTGGTGCCAGGAAGAACCTGTGCGGATAGCGAGGATGCTGTGAGCAGGACAAGGAGAATGCGCATAAAGGAACCTCCGAAAACTGCTTTTCGGAGTTGGGCTGATGGTGTCGCTTCGGTTTTCGGTGGGGATGGATTCAGGGTGGCTTTTTTTGTGCTTCTTCGTCAAGGAGCTTAAGAAGTTGAATAAGGGGATTAGCAAGGGTTTGCGAGTTTCTCACAGACTCTTCAGAACCTCCAGCGCCTTCGTTTCAAAGATCTTCTGCCACTCCGGTGCCACGAGGGTGTCGCAGTCTTCCTGCGCATAGCCTGTGTTGTTGCGTTGCTCGACCGTGGGCGTGTAGTAGATGTAACCGTTCGTGTAGCCGGCGACGAAGGCATGCGGATCGTTCGCGGCTTTCTTGATGTTGAGGCCGACTTGCACGGTCAGTTCGCCGGGGAAGGTCACTAGCTTGAAGTCACCGATGCGCACGCCGACCACTTCGACATCAAGCGTGGGTTTTCCGGCGGCCTTCGTTTGTTCGAGGTGCTTCTTCAGCAGCGCGAGGTTTGCATTCAAACGTGTCAGCCGTTCCATGATCTCGATGTTTTGCAGATAACTTTCCACGAGCACGCGGTTGTCCGCATCGAGCTGCGGAATTGCCTTTCGGTCGAGCGCCTGATCGTGCAGGTAGCTCTGTGAATAGTGCGACGGAAAGTCAGGCGACATTTTATGCTGGATCAACATGGGCAGGAAGGTCTTGAAGTTGATATTCGTGGGCTTCAGCGACGCGAGCAGTTTCGTCTGCTCTGCCTGGATGGCTGAGATGCGGTGCTCGTAATCGGCTGCGCGGGGGATTGAGATGACTTCATTGCTCACCTTGAGTTGACCACCGGCCTTCGTTTGGATCTGCCGGGCCGCCCCCATCACACTTGCTCCAAGCATGGTCCCCAGGGGCTCCGCGTCCGCCGGACGGCTCACCTCCTTGTAGCGCACCGGATTGATGTCGCCACCGCAGCCCTGCACGAAGAAGGCGACCGCACCCTCGCCAAGCGACTCCTCGATCACCTTCGAGGCAAAGCCCGGATAGTCTGCCGAGTTGCCTTTGCTTGGTGGATTCATGATGGGGTGACACGCGAAGTTGTAGAGCACTGCCAATGGCCTGCCGTCCTCGCGATCCAGTCGCAGCAGCCCGACCTGTGAATCAATCGGCCCCACGCCCGCCACATCCTCATCACGCGGCATCGAGTAAGCGCGCCGCATATCCACCTCACTGCCGTCCTTCATCTTCACCCGGCGGTTCTCACTGATCCGGTTCTCATGTCCCGCACCCGCACCGACCTTCACCGGCACCATGTTTTTCCATGCCTCCTTCACCGCCTGCACCGCGAGCTGCGCCGTATCACCGCGCACGATGCCGTGACAATGACTCGCATTGATCACCACGCTGGACTGCGGCACGCCCAGCTCCTTCTCCAACTGTCCCCGCACCGTCGCCAGAAATCCATTTCCAATCCGCCCGAT
>JAXMIV010000399.1:0-5115 GCA_034377045.1 Prosthecobacter sp.
TGAATGTCTCCCGTGCCCGGCGGCAAATCGAGGATCAGATAGTCCAGGTTATCCCACGCGCACTGTCTGAGGAACTGCTGGATGTAGCGCGTGGCGATTGGCCCGCGCACGATCACCGGCGTATCATCTTCGAGCAAAAACCCCATCGACATCAGTTGCAGCCCGTAGCGTTCCACCGGCACGATCTGCTGCTCCTCGTTCTGAAACGGCCGGTCATTGCTGCCAAACATCAGGGCGATGCTGGGCCCGTACAAATCGCAGTCGCACAGGCCCACCCGCGCACCCGTCTTGCGCAGCGCAATCGCCAGGTTGGACGCCACCGTGCTCTTGCCGACACCGCCTTTGCCCGAGGCCACCGCGATGACCTTCTGCACACCCGGGATACTCGACTTGCCGAGCTTTTCGCCGCCGCTGCCGGGCGCATTCGGCGGCTCCTTGATGTCAAAGTTCACCTTCACCTCGGTCACCCCAGGGAGCTTGCCGAGCACATCCGTCGCCTGCTCATGGATCAGCCGCGGCACATTCGGGTCTCGTGTCGCCACTGAGATCTCCACGACCACCTTGCCGCCTTCCACCTGTACCCCCGTCACCAGCCCAAAGGAGACAATGTCCCGGTTGAAGCCCGGATAGCGGACTTGGGAAAGAGCTTGGCGGATATCTGATTCAGAAGGCATGGTTGGCTCTCGCTAACCCCGCCCCACTGAGTTTTCAATTTTCAGTTTCAAGTTTGCCGATCGAAATCCGCCATTCCCGCATGCCGCTCCGCTTCATTCCGTTCCTGCTCTTGTTTGCCACGGCGCTCGCCGTTCCCAACGCCGATCCCTTTCCCCAGGCCCCCTCAATTAAAGGCCTCCAGGTTCAGATGGCCGACGACGCCATCGCCCTTGGCATTCACCACGCCGGCATCAACGTCAATCTGGCCGCCCTCCTCGATTTGAGCGGGAAACCCACCCCAGGCCAAAAGTTCGCCTTCGACGCCCGTTACCTCGCCTCCCTCGATCGCCAGATTCAGCCCCTCTCTGCCCACGGCATCGTCGTTTACGCCATCCTCCTCGCCTACCCGTCGAAAGACCCCGCCCGCGACGCCATCGCCATCCATGCCGGCGCTCGGCCAGATCATAAATACAGCGTCGGCGCCTTCAACACTGCCACTCCAGAGGGCCGCGCCTACTTGCGCGCCGTGAGCGAATTCCTCGCGGAACGCTGGAGCGGCGCGCACCCCGAATACGGCCGCGTCTGGGGCTGGATCGTCGGGAACGAGGTCAATTCCCACTGGCTCTGGTACAACCTCGGCCGGCAGCCGCTGGCGAGCGTTGTCAGCGAGTACGAGCACGCCTTCCGCATCATCCACGAAGCCGTTCGCACCGCCTCCGACAATGCCCGCCTCTACATCCCCTTCGACCATCATTGGGCCATCGCCATGTCCGGCATCAGCGCCGAGGAGGCCACCCCTGGCCGCGATTTCCTCGACACCTTCGCCGCCACCGTCAAAACCCGTGGCGGCCTTGATTGGCATGTCGCCTGGCATCCTTATCCCTCTGACCTCGGCAACCCACGCGCCTGGGCCGATACCGGCCTCACCACCGCTGAGACCACCCCCAAGATCACCTTCAAAAACCTCGAAGTCCTCGGCCACCACCTGGAGCGTCCCGACCTCCTCTGGGAGGGCCACCCCCGCCGCATCATCCTTTCCGAACAGGGCTTCCACACTCTCCCCACGACAGAGGGCCAATCGCTCCAGGCCGCCGCCTACGTCTACGCCTGGAACAAATGCCTCACGCTCCCCCTGATTGACGCCTTCATCTACCACCGCCACGTCGATCATTCCCAGGAAGGTGGCCTCAACCTCGGCCTCTGGACCCGCCAGCCGAACTCCATCTCGACGCCTTTGGCCAAGAAGCCGATCTACGAAGTCATGCGGCAAGCTGGCACCTCCAGTTGGTCTCAAGCTTCCGTATTCGCCGAGAAAATCATCTCATTAGCAAAGTAGATATTTTTGTAGCTACAAAACATGATATTGTGGCTAAAAAGTTTATTATTGGTGTTGTAGATGTACGCTTTGAAGTGTTTTCCCCTGCGATCTCGCTTCTCTCCAGAATCTCCTTCCGATATACTCCCGTCTTCACCCTCGTATCCTGACCATGACTTCCTCCCGCCGCTCTTTCCTTCGCACCGCCGCCCAAGTCACCGCTTTGGCCTCTACCGGCACCCTTTTCTCCCAATCCGCCGCACCGGCTCCCGCCGCGAAACGCCAGCTCCGCAAAGCCATCATGGGCGGCACCCTTGGCATCAAAGGCACGCTCATTGAAAAATATACCGCCGCGAAGACCGCCGGTTATGAAGGGGTCGAACCCGCCGCCGGCATGAACCAGCAGGAGGTCCTCGACGCTCTCGGCGCCTCCGGCCTCAAGGCCGCCAGCGTCTGCTGCCACACCCACTGGAAACAGACCCTCACCCACAACGACGAAAAAGTCCGCGAAGAAGGCCTCCAGGGCGTCCTTACCACCCTGCGCGATGCCAAGGCCTACGGCACCGATTCCATCCTCGTCGTCCCCGGTGTCGTCGATGCCGATACCCCCTACCACCTCGCCTGGGAACGTTCCATCACCCAGATCAAAAAAGCCGTGCCGTTGGCGAAAGAACTCGGCGTCAAGATCTCCATCGAAAACGTCTGGAACAATTTCATCCTCAGCCCCCTCGAAGCCATGCGCTTCCTCGATGAAGTCGGCGACCCCATTGTCGGCTGGCACTTCGATATCGGCAACGTCCTCCGTTATGGCTGGCCGGAGCAGTGGATCACCGTCCTCGGCAAGCGCATCAACCGCATCCACGTCAAAGAATACAGCACCAAGAAGATGAAGGACGAAGGCGTCTGGAAAGGCTTCGACACCGCACTCACCGAAGGCGACAACAACTGGCCCGCCATCATGAAAGCCCTCGACGAAGTCGGCTACACCGGCTGGGCCATCAGCGAACAACGCGGCGGCATCAACCCCGGCGGCCTCAAAGACCTCACCGACCGCATCGACAAAATCTTCGCGATGTGAGACCTCGAATTCCCTCGCCACCCACGGTGAGGGAACTGGCTCGTCACATCTGAAGCCGACATCACGGAGTGCCGGCGACGCCGCCCTTGATCTCCGCCGCATTCGTGCGCAGAACTTCGATGCCGCAGAGGACGGGTTGCTGCGATTCGTCGGGTTTGGCCTGCGTCGGCACGAGTTCGAGGAGCAGGTTGTCCGTCACCGCGACATTCTCAAACTCCTCCATTAAGGCATGCTTGGCGCCACCAGCTTTCGCCGCGACATCCAGGCTTTTCATGACGGTCTTATCTTGCAAGCGCACGTCAAAGACACGCTGCCCGGGTTGGTCGCCCTCGGGCGCGGCAAAGTAGAGTCGCACAGTGTAAGTCTCGGGCTTTTGACCTTTGGCAATGAGCGGCAAATCAGCCTGGGCCAAACCCCGCGCACCCGAGGTGAAGATCCACGGATTCTCCGTGGCGGCAACTTTGTAGGAATCTTCGTTGAAAGCATAGAAGTCGCCGCCTTTGGCAAACGTCTGTTGCAGATTCAGCGGCAGGTCGATACCTGCGCGCGACGAGGGACGCGGGTAGGCGAGCCAGAGCTTGCCGTGCGCATCCCGACGATCGCCGGGCGCTCCGAGATTCAGGGCCATGTGCTGCACCGGTGTGCTGGCTCCGTTGGCACTGTAGACACCCCAGGTCATGCGGTCGGCACGCGGTTCGAAAACGATGGTGGCAGCCACGGAGAAAAGGCACACACAGCCAGCGCTCGCTTCAGGGATCATGACGAGCCCGTTGGCGGGGATGGTGTTGATCCAGCAGCCGAGGCGCTGACCGGCGAAGTGCTCCGTGCCTTCATCTTCATCGAGGTTGTAATAAGCCGTCGATTTCGAACGGAAGAACATCATGTTCGAACTGGCGGAGATGGCGCCGCAATGATGGCCGGGGCGGGCAAACATCCAGGGACTCTTCTCGCCGGTCAGCGGATGCGTACGCATTTTTTGTTCGCCGGTGTACAGGTCGTAAGCCCAGGGTTCAGCGATGATCTCGTTGTTGATGACCACAGGGCGGTGCCGGTAGTTCGCGTCTTTTGCCCAGATCTTTTCACCTTTGACCGCATCGAGCACGACGAGGCGGCGGCGGGCAAATTCACCCGCGAGGAACTGCTCCCAGTAGTGGCCATTCGCATTCGCGCCGCCGAGCACTAGGTGACCATTCTGATACATCATGGTCAGCGCACCGCCGCCGATGCCGATCTCGCTGCAATCGGTCACGTCCACCGGCTTCGCCCAAAGTCGTGTGCCAGTCGTGGCATCCAGCGCCACCGCCAGGCGCAGGTCGGCGTTCTTCGTGCGCTCTTCGGCAATGTCGCGCTCCTTGCCGGTGAGTTTGGCGAGTTCGCTCTTGTCTTGACGCAAAATGTCCTCGCGCTGCGCCGGGGTGAGCGTCGCGTCGATGAAGAACACCCGCCCATCACCGATGGCGATGGAGACATGCGAGATATGCTTGCCCTGATGCGTCCACTTCAGCTCACCGGTTTTCACATCATAGGCAAAGATCGTGTCGGTGGAAATCGAAGCGCTCTTGCCGCGGCGCGCCTGCTCGGAAGCATCGGCGATACGCTGAGTGGCGGTGCCATAGAGCATGCCTTCGTAGTAGGCCAGGTAACCCCATTCGAGATCTTCTTTGCCCGCGCCGGGGATCTTCAGTTCGCGCACGATCTTGCCGGTCGCGGCATCGAACTGCAGGCACTTTTCTTCCAGCAGCATGAACAGGAAGTCATCACTCGCGGCCATGTTGCCGGGCTCGCGTGAATTGTACACGCCGATGCGCATCGCGCCCGGGTTCTTCACTTCCCAGAGGAACTGACCGTTGAAGGCATCATGGGCCTGGATGCTGGTTTCGCCCTGGGTAAACAGACGTCCATTCACGGACAATGGTCCCACCGCGCCATCATGGCGGTTCACCGATTCGCCCGGCCCTGGATCACCATACCAGAGCACGTTGAGTCCACCTTTGACGCGCTCGTCATGGTTGCTGCTCGTGTTCGCCGCGTTGCCATACTGATGCGACCACGAATCCGCTCCGGGCAG
>JAXMIV010000400.1:0-6809 GCA_034377045.1 Prosthecobacter sp.
GAGAGCCTGCAACAAGCTGCGCACAATCAATCGTGCGTGCGGTGCGCCGAGGCAGAGATGCGTCCCAAAGCCGAAGGAAATGTGAGGATTGGGCTTGCGATCCAAACGCACCTCCTCCGGCGCATCGAACACGGCCTCATCCAAATTTGCCGAAGCCCAACCCAGCGAGACGCGCCCTCCCGCCTTCACCGGCACACCGTGAACGTTGGTGTCCACAGGGCACACGCGTCCGATGTGGGTCAGCGGCATGAAGGCGCGAAAGAATTCCTCGCTCGCGTGAACGATGCGCTTCGGATCCTCCCGCAAGTATTCCAGAGCGGCGGGATTCCTGCCGAGGTAGGCGATGATGGAGGAAATACTGTGGATGATCGTGTCGCGGCCGCCGGCGAAAGTGAGGTTGCCAAAGCCCATCATTTCCTCACGCGTCAGCGGGCGGCCGCGATAGGTGGCCTTCGTCAGTGCGCTGAAAAAATCTTCGCCGGGATTCGTCTCGGCACGGTCGAACTGCGCGTGCAGGTAGTCTTCCAGCGCCGTCCCCTTTTTGAAAGCGCCACCCGTGACCTTAAAGACATGCAGGCCCCAGCCGATCCAGGCGTCCGCCTCCGACTCGGGCATGTTCAACAGGTACGTGAGCGCCCGCGACTGCACCGGCAGCGCAAACTCATTCACGATTTCGATGGCTTCCCGGCCCATTGCTTCGGCAAGTTTTTCCGCAATCAACGACTCCACCTTCGCGATCACCGCAGGCTGCTTGGCGCGCTGGAAAAACGGCTCGACGATGGCGCGATACTCCGTGTGCTCAGGCGGATTCGTCTCAATGGGCAATTGCCGCATCGTCCGCACATCCTCCTCGGAAGGGATCGGCACGCGGAAAGGTGCATCTGAACTAAACGTCTTCCAATCCTTCGCCGCGCTGCGTACATCCTCATGGCGCAGGATCATCGGCATACTCTCACCCTGGAACTCGCATTTGAGCACACCTTTATCGTTGCGATGATCGCGAAAGGGATCGGAAATCTTCTCCATAAGTTTGATATGAGAACAAATACGTTCGGGATCGTGTGAAACCATCGGGCATCGCAACAAGCCATCCTCCACCCGCGTTTTCCTCCACCATGACTGCCTCCGCCAAACTTTTTGATCGCCGCCGCTTCCTTGCCACTGCCGGGACGGCATCGCTGTCGTTCTTGTCGCCGCCTCCCGCGCAGGCAGCGGCTTTCAAGACCGAGATCAAAAAGGCGAAGATCGTCAGCCAGATTGATGAAAAGTTGCTGCGTGAGCTCAAGGCAGCCGGGTTCGACGGCGTCGAGGTCGCGCACATCTTTGATGACGAGACCGAAGCCAAAAAGGCGCGCGAATTGATCGAAGGCATCGGACTCAAGGTCCACTCCGTGCTGCGTGGCTGGGCGGAGTTTAACAGCGATGATCCGGGCCAGGTATCCGCCAGTTACGCAGTGACCGAGAAGGCCCTGCAAACCGCCCATTGGTTGGGTGCGGAGACGATCCTGCTCGTGCCATGCCGTGTCGGCGGCATCGGCGTGGTCATGCCACAGCCGTGGGAATTCGACATCGACTTCGACGAGAAGACCGGCCATGTCAGCCGCGTGGTCAAGGGCGACAATGCCCCCTTTCAACGCTACATCGCCGCGCAGAACAAGGCGACTGACACCTCAAAGGAGCAGGTGAAAAAACTCATTCCGCTCGCCGAAAAGCTCAATGTCATCATCGGCCTCGAAAATGTCTGGAACAATCTCTGGGTGCGTCCGGACCTTTACAAAAACTTCGTCGCCTCCTTCGATCATCCGTTTGTGAAAGCCTATTACGATGTCGGCAATCACGTGAAATACCTCGTGCCCGTGCATGATTGGATTCACACGCTCGGACCCCTCATCAAGAAAATCCACATCAAGGATTACGCGCTCGCCCCGGACAACCACAGCGGCAAATTCGTCCATCCACGCGATGGCAACATCGACTGGCCAAAGATGCGCCAGGCCCTCGACGACGTCGGCTACAACGGCTGGATTACCCTCGAGGACAACGGCCTGCCCTTGCCCGAGTTCGCGGACCGCTTGAACAAAATCATCGCCGGTGTGTGAGCGGGTGAGCCTCGCAGTCCCGGCGGACTCTCCACCAAAAGCTTCACGCGAAAGGTGAAGGCCCATTCATCCGGTCAATGCGTTCGCCCCTGGGTCCACGAATCCACCCCAAATCCACAATCCGCCTCCTTCCCCTGGAGAATCCCGTCAATTCCACCCCCAGCCAAAACACCGGCACCTCAGGCAGCGTTCTACTATTAACGACTCCGTCCGCTTCACGCCTCCACGCTTCCACGGTCCCCATGCGCCTCCGCCTCCTGACAGCCCTCCTCGCCCTCACCGCCCCCCTCGCGCCGGCTGCCGCTCCGGATTTCAACCGGGACATTCGGCCCATTCTTAGCGAGGCCTGCTACCACTGCCACGGGCCCGACGCCGCCAAGCGCAAGGCCGACCTGCGCCTCGACGAGGAAAAGTCCGCCAAACACTTCAACAAGGACGGCCTGGCCGCCATCATCCCCGGCAAGAGCGCTGACAGCGAACTGATCAAACGCATCTTCTCCACCGATCCTGACGAGGTGATGCCCACGCCCAAAAGCAACCGCCACCTCACCGAAGCGCAGAAGCAGCTCCTCAAACAGTGGATCGACAGCGGCGCCACCTGGAGCCGCCACTGGGCCTTCGAACGCATCGAACGTCCCAAAGTTCCTGCCCCGCCGGCCGCCGGTCCCAGCCCGCGCAATCCCATCGATGCCTTCATCCTCACCAAACTGGCGCAGGAAAAACTGACCCCCTCACCCCGCGCCGACCTTCCCACCCTCGTGCGCCGCATCGCCCTCGACCTCACCGGCCTGCCGCCCACCCCCGCACAGGTGGATGCCGCCACCGCCGCCGAACAAAAATTGCCAAACTCCGGCATCACCGCCTTCATCGAGCAATGCCTCAGTTCCACCCGCTATGGCGAACGCTGGTGCTGGGACTGGCTCGATGCCGCCCGTTACGCCGACTCCAACGGTTACCAGGGCGATCCCGAACGCACCATGTGGCCCTGGCGTGATTGGGTCACCAACGCCATCAACACCAACATGCCTTACGACCAGTTCACCGTCTGGCAGATCGCCGGCGACCTCCTGCCGGAGGCCAGCACTGAGCAAAAGCTCGCCAGCGGCTTCAATCGCAACCACATGATCAATGGCGAAGGCGGCCGCATCGCCGAAGAAACCCGCGTCGAAAATGTCTTCGACCGCGTCGAGACCACCAGCACCGTCTGGCTCGGCCTAACCGTAGGTTGTTGCCGCTGTCATGATCACAAGTTCGATCCGTTAAGCCAGCGCGACTACTTCGCCATGTACGATTTCTTCAATCAGACCAGCGAAGATGGCAAAGGCCGCAGCGGTCAGGCCGCCCCCGCCATGGATCTCTCCACGCCGGCGGAGTCGGAGCGGCTCAAGACCGCCAGCGAGCAAGTCGCCCGTGTGGCGGCGGATGTGGAGGCCTTTGAATTGAAAAAGTTTCCCCGCCCCGCCGGCAAACCGCTTTCCGACTCCGAGGCCATCAACCTGCCCGGCAACCTTCCCAACTACATCGGCAAGATCGAGCCGAAGAATCGCAGCGCCGACGGCCTGATCGAAGCCGTCAGTTATTTCAAGGACCGCGATCCCCCTTATGGCAAGCAGTTGCAGCGCCTGCTCGCCGCCGTTCGCGCGCGCACCAACGCCACCAACAACATCACCAAGGTCATGGTCATGGACACCGTGCCCACCCCGCGTGAAACCTTCATCCTCGACAAGGGCGCCTATGACAAACCGACCCCGGCCAAGGTGACCGCGAATGTCCCCGCCAGCCTGCCCGGTCTGAAACCCCAGGGCGCTGCCGCCAATCGCCTCGACCTTGCTTTATGGCTCGTCCGCCGTGATCACCCCCTAACCGCACGTGTGACCGTCAACCGTTTCTGGCAGGCCTTTTTCGGAGTCGGTCTGGTCAAGACCGCCGAAGACTTCGGCGCTCAGGGAGAGAATCCCGTGCATCGCGAATTGCTCGACTGGCTCGCCGCCGAGTTCATCGAAAGCGGCTGGGACGTCAAGGCGCTGCACCGTCTCATCGTCAGCAGCGCCACCTATCAGCAATCCTCCCGCGTCACTCCCGCCCGGCATGAGCGCGATCCCGACAACCGCCTCCTCTCCCGCGGCCCGCGGTACCGCATGCCCTCATGGATGATTCGCGACCAGGCCCTCTTCCTCTCCGGTTTGCTCAAGGAACAACCCGGCGGCCCGCCAGTGAAGCCCTACCAGCCCGAAGGCATTTGGGAGGAAGCCACCTTTGGCAAAAAAACCTATCAGCAGGATCATGGCGATGCTCTCTACCGCCGCACTCTGTACAGCTTCTGGCGTCGCATCGTCGGCCCCACCACCCTCTTTGACAACGCCGCCCGCCAGGTCTGCGCCGTCAAGACCGTCCGCACCAACACCCCCCTGCACGCCCTCGTCACCCTCAATGACATGACTTACGCCGAAGCGGCGCGCGTCATGGCGCAAAATCTTTTGTTAGGCTCACCCCAGGACGAAAACGCCACCCTGACGCAGGCCTTCCGCCGCGTCACCCTGCGGCAACCCACCTCCGCCGAGACCACCGTGCTGCGTCATCAGCTCAGCCAATTTCGCCGGCATTATCAGGCCAATCCCGCCGCTGCCGGCCAGATTCTCGCCATCGGCGAATCCCCGCGGACCGAAAAACTTGATCCCAAAGACCACGCCGCCTGGACCAGTCTCTGCCTCCTGCTCCTGAACCTGGACGAAGCGCTCACCAAGGAGTAAGCAATGTACCTTGCCTCTCCAGAGGCGAGGACGGTTCCCCCCCGGTACCTCACATCCCACTTCTTTATCATCTCTGTATTGCCCTGCTCCTCCGTTCATGCCAAAATAGATCTGGATTGTGAGGCTGTATTATGAAGACTCTTCTCGCCGGACTGATCCTGACCGCAACAGCCGCCGTCTTTGGACAATATGCACCGTCCGCTTTCCTCGCCGGCCGCGAGTATCCCTCGTTGAAACTCAAGAACGGCGCCGTCTATGAAAAGGTGCGCGTCCTGTACCTCTCCGAAGCGGAGATTCGCATCATGCACCAAAATGGCACCGCCTCCGTGCCCCTGTCAGAGCTCACGCCCGCCGACCTCGCGCGCACCGGTTTCGCCAATCCCACCGCCAAGACCGGCGGCATGAGCCGCATCATGTCACCCGCAGATCGCGCCCGCACCGGCATCGATAAACTCAACCATCAGGAACAGGAAAGCCTGCAGAATTGGATCATCCGTGCTGCCGATGGCTACCTGCACCACCTCGGGATGAGCCCCGAGCCCGAAATCGCGACCACATCCCCTCCCGCGAAACCACCAGCCTTGAAGCCGCAGCCGCGCAAAAAGTCGCCGATCCAGATGACCTCTTCCCCGCCTCAACCCAGCATTCGCAAAGCCGTCCGCCTGTGGGCCCACGGCGCGCCTTTGCCGAGTCACGGCCACTACATCGTCGCCAAGTTTCGTGGCCAGAACCCCAAGATCCAATTGGACGACGACTCGCTCTGGGAAGTTTCCCCCAGGGAGTATTACACCATGTTTCGTTGGATGCCCACCGACGACATCTCCTTGGTGCAAGGTGACGATGCCACCTATCCGGTCACCATGGTCAACACCGACCACGGCCGCAGCGTCAATGTGAAGCTGCTCAGCCAGTGACGCTTAGGCCGCCCCGGAAGCAGCGCCCAAATGTCCGGTTGCCCCCCGAATGCCCCTTGGCATCGTTCGGCTTTCCCAACTCAATTCCAAATGAAACTCCCCTCTTCAAAACTCGCCTTCAAGCTGGCCTTCGCCCTCACGCTGACCCTCGCGCCCCTGCTTCCCGCGCAGACCACCACCCAGAAGGCGCCGTCCGCCAGCAAGCCCGCCGCGCCCGTCATCTTGGACCCGGCTGATCAACCTGCGCCGAAGAAGGACCCGGTTACCGGCCAAATTCAGGCAGGATTCCAGCGCATGCATGAAAGCTTCCTCAAGCGTGGCAAAGAAGGCCCCATCGGCGTGCTCTTTATTGGGGACTCCATCACCCAGGGTTGGAGCGGTTCCGGTAAAAAGGTATGGGAGGAAAGCTTCTCCCAATACCAGCCCGCCAATTTCGGCATCAGTGGTGACCGCACCCAGCACGTCCTCTGGCGCATCGCCAACGGCGAACTCGATGGCATCAAGCCCAAGGTCGTCGTCCTCATGATCGGCACCAACAACAGCGCCTACCCAACCGAAGACATCATCAAAGGCGATCTGGCCATCGTCGCCGCCATCCATCAAAAACTGCCCGACGCCAAACTCCTCTTGCTGGCCATCTTCCCGCGCGGCGCCGAAGCCAGCAATCCCGCCCGCGCCAAACTCAAGGCCGTCAACGAAGCCCTCGCCAAATTGGACGACGGCAAGCGCACACGCCACCTCGACATCGGCGGCAAATTCCTTGACGCTTCCGGCAACATCCCCAAAGACATCATGCCCGATGCCCTGCACCCGAATGCCAAAGGCTACGAGATCTGGGCCGCCGCCATCAAGGCACCCTTGGCCGAGATGATGAAGTAGAGCCATTTAGTGGACGTGGCACGTATCCTCTTGAGCGGCATCCAGGACCACCTTTAGGTGACTTTCCAGGAATGGTGGCAGTGCATATCGGATATTAAAATTATTGCAATTTTGATTCAAAAACCTCAAGATCTCAAACCGTGACTGATTCAATAGCCCCCAATACC
>JAXMIV010000401.1:0-4865 GCA_034377045.1 Prosthecobacter sp.
TACAGCTACGCAGTGTGGCTGGCGCTCCACAACGGCACCGCCAAGAAACTCGTGTCCGCAGGCTTGGAAAAGGATCAGGCGATCTTCATCGAGCAGGAGATTGAGCGTGCGCTTGGCATCAAAGACCGCCCTGCCGCGGGCGAAATGGCGCGCTCCTAGACGGCACTTTTCAACCCACCAAACGATCTACCTTCCATGAAAGCCATCCGTGTTCACCAGTTCGGCGGGCCTGAAGTGTTGGAACTTCGGGAAGTGCCAATGCCGAAACCAGGACGAGGCCAGATCTTGATCCAGGTTGGCGCAGCCGGGGTCAATCCCGTGGAAACCTACATTCGCTTCGGGAGCTATGCGTTCAAACCGGAACTGCCTTACACGCCGGGGAGTGACTGTGCGGGGATCATTGAGGCGGTGGGCGAAGACGTGGAGGCCTTCATGCCGGGCGGCAGTGTGTATACGGCGGGCACGCTGAGTGGCGCTTATGCGGAGTACGCGCTGTGCGCGGTGGCGCAGGTGCATCCGCTGCCGGCTGACGTGACCTTTGCCCAAGGCGCGGCAATGGGGGTTCCGTACGCCACGGCCTACCGGGCCATGATGCAGCGCGGACAGGCGAAACCGGGTGAGACCGTGCTGATCCACGGTGCCAGCGGCGGTGTAGGTGGGGCCGCAATCCAATTGGCGCGGGCTGCGGGCATGCGGGTATTTGGCACGGCGGGAAGTGAACCGGGCCTGCAACTGGTGGCAGCGCAAGGGGCGCATCAAGTGTTCGATCATCGGGCGCCGGATTATTTGCAGCAGATCCGCGAGGCGTCCGGAGACCGTGGCGTGGACCTGATCCTGGAAATGCTGGCGAATGTGAATCTGGGCAAGGACTTGACGCTGCTGACGCCGCGTGGCCGGGTGGTGGTGATCGGCAGCCGCGGACCGGTGGAGATCGATGCGCGCAATGCCATGAGCCGCGACGCTGATATCCGCGGCATGGCGCTGGCCAATGCGACACCCGCGGAACTGATGAGCATTCATGCGGCGCTGGTTGCCGGTTTGGGAAATCGGACATTGCGACCCGTCATTGGCCAGGAGTTTCCTTTGGCGGAGGCGGCTGAGGCCCATCGCGCCGTGATGAAGAGCGGAGCTTCAGGGAAGATTGTCTTGATCCCATGAGGCACAAAAAAACCGCCGCCGGAAACTCCGGCGGCGGTTGGTGAATGATGTGTTGAGCAGGGCTTACTTGCCGGGAATGCCGTAAACGGCCACTTCGCAGTAATGGTTCATCTCGTTGGAGGTATTGCCATTGCTAGTCAGGCGCACGTATTGGGCCTTGGTGCTCTTGCCGTCGATGACGCGGCCATGATTGGTTTCGATGTAAGCGGGGTCAGCGCCGGCGCCCATCTTGAGCGTGTCATCGTGGTCGGAATTGAAGAGGGTGATGACACCGGTCTTGAATTCTTTGTCGTCAGACACCTGGACGACGACGTCCACATAAGCCTGAGCCTGCTTGTGGTAATGCCAGACGGCGATCTTGCTGATCGTAGTGGGGGCGCCGAGATCGATCTGCACCCACTGGGGGCCGGGGGCGAGTTCGACAAAGCAGCCATCAGAGCCGTCCGGATCGCCATCGGTCACCAGCGGCAGGTCGCCGATGATGGGGGCGGGATCGCTGGAGGTGACGGGCTTGCCCTTGGCAACGTTGACGGTGCCCTTCGGAGCCATGAAGGACTTGATGATCTTGGTCGGATCGGGCTGCTCGAGGTTCGGCAGCTTGGCCGGGACCGGAGTACCGATGAACATCGGCTTCGGAAACTCGATCTTAATTTCCTCTTCCTGGGCGGAGAGAGTGCTGGTGAAGGCGGCCAGGGCCGCGATGGCGAGGGTGGTATGTTTCATAGGGGGAAAGTTGAATCTGGAATTCCAGGTTCTTTGACATCAGGCAACAGTGAAATCTTCAGGCGTGAACGTGTATTTCTGGCCGCTCGCCAGGCAGTCGTAGGCCTTGAGGACGGTGACGCAGGAGGTAAATGCCTGCATGACGTTGCAGGTCAGGTGCTTGGGATCCTTGCGCTGCACGGACTCGATGAAGTTCACGACGTGAGGGGTGTGCGGGTACACGTCGAGAATGACGGGGATTTCCCAGGGATCGAGCGCCTTGGATTCGCGGGCGTCGGCCACGGCCTTGGCCACACCGGCGATCGCGTAAGACTTCGGCGGCGGCTTGGTCCAGGCGCGAGGATGTTCCCAGAATTTGTTCTTCACGGCGTCGGGCGCCTTGACCAGCATCGGGTTGTCGCCGGAGGTCCATTGGGTCCAATCCTGGCCGGGTTCGGCATAGACCTGGTTGTAGGTGGGGCTTTCGGAGATAATGGCGCTGCCGTTGACGCCCATGTGCTTTTCATAGTAGCCCTGGGAGCCGGAGGTGGTGAGCACCTGATAATAGGAGCGCATGGTGCCGGTCGGCAGCTTGTATTCGTAAATGCACATGACGTTGTCCGGCAGTTCGAATTTCGCCTTTGGCATGCCGTCAGGGCCGGGGGTGCCGTCGTAGTAATCGATGCCGCCCGCCGCATAAATCGACAGCGGGGTCGTTTCATACATCCAGTTAAACATGTCAATCTGGTGGGCGCCGAGATCGGAGATGGGGCCGCCGCCGTATTTGGCGAACCAGCGCCAGTTGCGGAACTCTTCCATGCTGCCGAAGCCGTACTTGGCCAGCATGTCGGCGGGGATGGTCTGATTCTTCGGAATGCCGAGCGGCTGGCTGGCGGCGACGCCGCGATTCCACTGGCCGTAGCAATGGGTCACCCGGCCGAGGAGATTGGCCTTCTTGATGACCTGCTCGCGCAAATGAATGTAGCGGGGATTCGAATGGCGCTGGTGGCCGATCTGAAAAATGCCCTGGAATTCGCGGCCGGCTTTCACCATGTCGCGCGCGCCGTCGATGGTGTTCGACATCATTTTCTCACAGTACACCGACTTGCCTTTCGACAGCGCCAGGCGCGAAAACGGCGCGTGCAGGTGATCGGGCGTGGCAATGAAAACAGCCTCAATGTCGGGCTGCTTGTCCAGCATTTCCTCGATCGTGTCATATTCAGCGACCGGGCCGGTGACCTGATGCTTGTTTTCGTAGGCCATGCGGCGGGCGACCGGGGTGCGGTTGTACTTCCAGATATCCGCCACGGCGACCCATTGGATGCCGCTGGGGATTTTGGAAGAGGCGACGCGCAGCCGGTCTCCTTGGGCGCCGCAGCCAACGAGGGCGCATTTGATCGTGCGGCCCGCCTGAGTGGCCTGGGCGATGGCGTTCTTGCTGGTGGCAAGGTAAAGGCCCGCGCCACTGACGGCGCTGGAGCGCAGAAAGGAGCGGCGGTCCATAAACCGGCTAAGGCCGGTGGAGGCGGGGGCAGGGGAATCAGTGCTCATGTGGGTCACATCAGGTTTCATTACGCCGCCGGAAAAGGAATGGCGGCGCTCACCATTAGACTTCAGTAGCGGTGGCGTTGCGGCCGCGGCGGAAAAGACCGTCCAGAGAAATGAAGCCGTGGCGGTTGGTCTTCAGTGCCAGCGCGGTGATGGCGATGGCGATGCCGATATTGGCCGTGAGTTCCATATCATCCGGCAGGGCCGCCAAGCCAAAACCGAGCGAGACGAAAGTGAGGCCGGCCGCGAGCAGGGCAAATTCGCTGAACAAGCCGACGATGACCCAGACGCCGACGACAAGGAGCACATAGCCGATGGAGTGGGCGTAGCTGTTGATCATGCCCGGAGACATGATGGAGGGCAGAAAGCTGTTCTCGCTCATCAGTTTGGCAATCAGTCCCGTTTTGGTCTCGTAGTTGCCGGAATTGAAGGTGGCTGCCGCGCCGTCACCCATGCGGAACTTGTCCACGCCTGCCATCACGAGCCGTAATGCCACCCAGAGCCGAAGGATCAAATTGGCAAAAGCGAGATCGAGACGTGGACGGAAGTAATTGCGAGAGATGTCTGACATGGTGTTAGCGATTGAGGTTGGCCCAGTAAGTGAAGGGCGCGATTCTGAACTAGAGTCTTCGGAAATCCAGCAAAATTTAGAAGGTAAGCGGCATGGAAGGGAATTACCATATCATCCGCAAAAATGAGAATTGCGCTCTCGGGTCGAATTGGGGCAGATTGGTCCGTGGCACCTCGCTTTCTAATCGGAAGCTTGCCATCCGCCGTTTCCCCACCTAAAACCTCGATTATCTCCTGATCATGAGCGCTGATTTTTCTACACCCAAACTCCCCGGCCGCGGCATCCTTGAACCCCTTGGCGACGAAGATCGCGACATCCTCAGCGGCTACGGCGAATTTCGCCCCGTGCAGCCCGGGCAGCATGTGATCCAGGAGGGCGAGGTCCAAACCGGCCTCTACTACATCATTTCCGGCAAACTGCACGCCACCTCCCAGCGCGGCGGCCACAAAGTCCTGCTCGGCACCGTGCAAAACGGCGAAACCATCGGCGAGATCAATCTCCTCGATCCCTCGGCGGCCAGCGCCACCGTGACTGCGGTCGATTTCAGCCAGATCTGGTACATCGACTCCTCAAGCCTCGAGTCCTACATCAATGAGTATCCGCGCGCAGCCGCCTGGCTGCTCATCGGCGTCGGCAAAACCATCGCCCGCCGCCTGCGGACCGTGAATGAGAAGATCGCCTCCTTCTACGGCGGCTAAGCGTAGCGCAGGCATCCTGCCCGCATAGAAACCAGAGCGCAGGCAGAATGCCAGTTGTGTTCCGAGAATGACTCTCAAGTGGCGGTAAGGCAGAAGTAAGGCTAGTGCGGCGTCAAGTGGCGAGGACCGAGGTGCCAGCGTTGCGGCGATGGCGACGAGTTGCAGGCATGGCAAGGCGTGGCAGATTC
>JAXMIV010000402.1:0-4763 GCA_034377045.1 Prosthecobacter sp.
TGGCCTCGCGAATCTCTTCGTTGGTGGTGAGCAAGCGGGCCGATTTCGGCTGGTGAATCTTGTAGACCTGCCCGTCCCACATTTCGGCGGCTTTCTTGAGGGTACGGTAGTCGGGATTGAGCCAGGCTTTGCGGCGAAAGATCACGCCGTCCTGGGGTCCGAAGACCGGCAGAAAATCATAATTGTCGGGACGAAAGAGCTCCTTTTCGGCAAAGGTGGCTTCGGCCTTGCAAGAGGCGCACTGGTAGAAGTCGTCGTGGCTGCCCGCGCGTTCGTCGATGATGCGGGTGCGGGACTCGACCCAGAAGCGAACTTCATTGGCGGGAAGCTTGCCAATCAGAAACGAGCGCCCGTAATCAATCACCGCCATGGCTGCCGTGTTCGGGTCTGGCGCGGCGAAGGCCGGCAGGGTGGCCGCGCCGATGGCAGCCACACCGCGGCAGAGGAACTGACGGCGCGACGAGGCCGAAGGTTGGTTGGCACTCGTTCGCGGAAGTGGCGTATCTTTCATAGGAGATGCTGTTTGGCTGCGTTCTGTAATCACGCACCAAATCTCCATGCTTTCTCAAAATCGACTCCGTTTATTCTTTCTGGCCTTGGTCATCACCATCGCGGCGCCTTTATCGAGCCGCGCGGAGCACGATGGCAAGGTGCAGATTGTCCTGCTGGGTGATAGCACCACTGAAGGAAGTATTCCGCGACTGCATGTGAAGGCAGGGCCGCATCTGGAAGACGTTGTGCGGCAACTCCTAGAGGCGGAAGGCGATCTGCCGGCCTGCAATGTCATCAATCTGGGGCTAAGCGGCGATTTTTTCCGGCGGTTGCTGGATGGGGGACGGTACGAGAAGCAGCTCTCGAAATTGCCGGGCGTGGACTATGTACTCATCCGCTTCGGTTTGAACGATAAAGGCCGGCGGGAGAACTTCGCGGTGAACTTCCCGGCGGATTTTCATGAACTGCTGGCGCGGCTGCGGAAGGACCACCCGGCGGCCATGCTGATCCCGATGACGGTGATACCGTATTTCGATGAGGCGAACAGCCATGTGGTCAATGACCTGATCAAGCAGGTGGCGGAGCAGGAGAAGCTGACGCTCTTTGACATCTATCCGCGCTATGCCGCCGAACTGAAACTGCAGGGCCCGAACTCGCTGAACTACCGGCGCTTCGCCCTGGATCAGATTCCGGAAAAGTATCGCGATTTTGTGAAGCCCTTCCTTAGCGGCAATCCGCCCAAGGTGGAAGTGATGGACACGCGGCTGGATGCGCACTTTGGCACCCTGCCGGGCTGGTATGGCGACCGGCACCCGAATCTGGCGGGGTATCACGTCATTGGCGATGAGACCGCGAAGTTCCTGGCGCCGCTGATCCGGGCGAAGGCGAAAGCGCAGCATGGAGGGGCTACTCCTCGCCGCTGAGGACGATGCTGCCGGAGGCGAGGCGGGTGCCGTCAGCCGTGAGAATTTCACCACTGATCTGAACCAGACCGGGCAAGGAGCCATCCCGGCGGGCCTGGATGGTCAAGGTCTGGCCGGGGGGGATGGTGCCAAGGATTTTGAACTGCCGGACGGCGGTCAGGCGGACATTTTTGAGGGGAAA
The DNA here is from genome assembly GCA_034377045.1 of Prosthecobacter sp. Lineage (GTDB taxonomy): Bacteria > Verrucomicrobiota > Verrucomicrobiia > Verrucomicrobiales > Verrucomicrobiaceae > Prosthecobacter. Next base: position 1,597 of record JAXMIV010000402.1, read on the forward strand.
ATCGCCCCGGTCGCTCTGCACGAGGATGCCGCCGAGCTGGGCCAAAGCCTCGATCATGATGACGCCGGGAAGCAGGGGCTGGCCCGGGAAATGACCGGCGAGGAAGGGTTCGTCCCCGGTCAGGGTCCAGTGGGCGGTGGCGGACTGGCCGGGCACCAGGTCGACCAGTTCGTCAATGAAGCGAAATTCGGGGCCGTGGGGCAGCGAGGAAAGGGCTTGGACATTGGCGGCAGCTTGCAACATACTCGCTGCTCTCATTACCATGAAGCACGCGCAAGACAATCGTCAACGCAATGGCCCCCGCCCTAGCCGGCCCTCCGGACGCGCCGACGCCTAGGGCGACCGGCATGCAATCTCTTGTGCGACCCGTCCGCATGGATCGACTCCGTCTTATTGCCGCCTGGATTGCCAGCCTGATCTATTGGGTAGTCGGCGGGACGGCCTTTTTGGTGCTGTGCGTGCTGCTGCCGGTGATTTTTCGGAGCCGCCGATCCAAGGCGGTGGGCCAGGGAGCGCTCCAACGCACCTTTCGCGGTTTTGTGAAGTTGCTGAAGTGGTTTGGCATCGTGGAATGCAGCTATGTGGGTTTTGAGAAACTTCGAGCCCAAACGGGAAGCCTGATCCTGGCCCCCAACCACCCGGCTCTGTGGGACGCGGTGTTTGTGCTGGCGGAAGTTGACCCCGCGGCCTGTGTGCTGAAAGCATCCCTCATGCGCAATCCCATCCTGCTCGGCGGCGCCACGGCGGCCGGGTTCATCCCCAACGTGCCCGTGCATCGCATGCTGAGGCTGTGCATCAAGGTGTTGCGGGACAATGGCCGCCTGCTGTTTTTTCCAGAAGGGACACGCACCCGCCGGGAGCAGGGTTGCGTCAATGATTTCCTCGGCGGCCTGGCGGTGATCGCCAAAAACTCGGAAGCGCCGGTGTGGCCGATCTTTGTACAGACCGACAGCCCCTACCTGCGCAAGGGCTGGCCGCTGTGGCGGCTGCCGCCAGCGAAGGTGCACATTCGCATGACCGTGGGCAGTCCATTGACTTATCAAGAGTTTGGCGATGCGCAGGGCTTTTTGGATGCGTTGCGGCAGAGTTACATCACCTTTCTCCAGTTCGGCGCATGAAGGTCCTGGTCCTGATTCCCAGTTACAACACCGGCCGCATTCTGCCGAAAACGGTGGGTGAGGTGCTGAACCACGCCAAAGACGTGTGGGTCGTCATGGATGGCAGCACCGACGGCAGTGGCGAACTTCTGGCGCCGTTGGCCCAGCAGCATGCGGGATTGCGCATGATTGTTATCGCCAAGAATGGCGGCAAGGGAGCAGCGGTCCTGCACGGGGTGCGCCTGGCGGCAGCGGCAGGATTTACCCACGTGCTGACTATCGATGCCGACGGCCAGCATCCCACGCCTTTCATCCCCAAGTTTTTGGCGCTCGCTGCAAAGCACCCGGACGCCGTGCTCATGGGCACTCCCGTTTTCGGACCCGAGGCGCCGCAATTGCGCGTTCAGGGCCGCAAGCTTTCCAACGGCTGGGCCAACATCGAGACGCTGAACTGGGGCATTCCAGATTCGCTCTTTGGCATGCGGTCCTATCCCATCGCCCCGCTGCTGCGGGCTTTCGAAAGCACCCGCTGGGCGCGGCGGTTCGACTACGATACCGAAATTGCCGTACGCCTCGCGTGGCAGGGCGTGCCCATGCTGCGTGTCCCCACGCCAGTGCGTTATCTGACGCGCGAGGAAGGTGGTGTTTCCCAATTCCGTTATTTGCGCGATAATAGCGTCCTCACCTGGATGCATGCGCGCCTGCTCTGTGGATTCCTGATCCGGTTGCCCCGCCTCGGTTTCTGGCGCATGAGGAAGGGCGGCAATCCCCTTCGCCACACCCCAGCATGACCCACGCCCTAACCAGATCAGACCGCCAACGAATCGCCTCCCATTGCGAAGGGCGGTGGGACTACTACTACGCCCGGGCGAAGCTGCGCAGCGATCCGGTGTATGCGGCGGTCGCCCGCGAGCTTGCCAATTGTGACTTGCCCGTGCTCGATATCGGTTGCGGCATCGGGTTGTTAGGCCAATACCTGCGCTCCAGCGGCCATCGTGCGCCTGTGACGGGTTTTGATTATGACGTGCGCAAGATCTCTTCCGCGCAGTTTCTGGCACGGCAGTCCGGACATGCGGGGCTGGCTTTTTCATCGGGAGACGCGCGCAGCGGCCTGCCTTCCTTCAGCGGTCATGTGGTGATTCTCGACATCCTGCAATTCTTCAACCGGCAGGAGCAGAACGCCCTGCTCATGGCAGCGGCGGAACGGGTATCGCCGGGCGGCAAACTCATTATCCGCTCCACCTTGCGGGATGACTCCTGGCGCTATCGGGTGACCGTGCTGGGAGACTACCTGGCGGTGATCACACGCTGGATGAAAGCCCGCCCCACGGAGTATCCGGATGCGGCCCAATTTCGGTCGGTGCTTGAGTCCGCGGGCATGGAGGTGCGGCTGTCGCCTTTATGGGGTGGCACGCCATTTAACAATCACCTGATCATTGGCACCAAACCGGCCGTGGCTCACTGAAGCAGGCCGCGCGCGATGATGGCATCCACGGGGTTGAAGTCGTCGGTGATCAGCACGCCTTTTTGCGGCAGACTCATGGGGGAGACATGCGAAGCGGCCAACCGCTTCTGCACGCTGCCTTCTGGATGGAAACGTTCTTGAATAAACGGCCGCCAATCCTGCCGGCTGGCCAGCGGGATCACATTTTGCGCCTGCTTGTTATCAAGAGAAGTGACATCAAACACTTCCACATGGGGAAAGACGCTGCGGACCGTTGTGAGGATGCCACCGAGCAACTCCGATCGTTCACCCTGAATTGCGGTGATGGTGTTCATGATGAAAACTCCGTTGGGAGTGAGGCGATCCGCCACCAGTTGAAAAAACTCCTTCGTGACCAAATGCGAAGGAATGGCGCGGACACCGTTATAGGCATCTCCAAAAACGAGGTCCCACCGCTGATCCTTTTGCGTGCGTAGAAAGTGCCGGGCGTCAGCCGCATGGGCCTTGACCCGGGGGTACTCGCCTAACTTAAAGTAATCGTGACCGACCTTGATAACGTTGGGATCGATTTCGGCAACATCGACACTGGCGTTTGGGAACTGCCGGGAGAGGTCCTCCGGCATGCC
>JAXMIV010000403.1:0-9195 GCA_034377045.1 Prosthecobacter sp.
CTGCACCCCGGCAGCCTGCTGCTGTTCCAGGACGCGCAGGCTGGGGGCAATCGCTGGGATGATAGCACTCCGGTGAATCTCGACGGATCCGCCCTTCAGGTGGAGGGGACCAACAATCTGAATCTTTCCTCCGAGACGGTGGGAGCGCTCAACTTTGATCGTGGCGCCCGCATCTACCTGAACTCTGAAGGAACGAGCGATGCCATCTTCACCGCCGCCTCGGTCTCGCGGGCGCCGATGGGTCTTGGCGCCGGCACGGGCCGCGGCACATTGGTCTTCACCCCTGCTGCCGCGAACCGGCTTGGCATCAGCAATACCAGCAACAATGCGGAACAGGCCATCTTCACGGCAGCGCCGACGGCCTCCGGCACCGCCGGGGTGGCCGGCATGCTGCCCGGTTATTACATCGACGGCCAGGCGCACCGGTTCGTCACTCATGGCGCCAACGGCATCTCTCCGGTGGCGGACGGCTCAATGGTCGGCTTCAGCACCGGCATGACCGGGGGAACGGCGGTTGTCAATCTCACGGCAGCCACCACGCTGCCAGATTTCAATCCGGAGATCTTCGCCCTTCGCGGCGGCAACTTCGCCCTCAACAGTCCGACCGGCGCCAACAACGATGCCACCATCACCTTTGGCGGCAGTGGTGACGACGTGGGGTCGGTGATCTCTTACGCCTCCACTTTCACCATCAATCCCAACCTCACGTTTGGCGCAACGGGTACCAACGAAGCGCTCTTCTACGCAGGCGGCAACATTCGCGTCAACGGCAACATCACGGCAGGCGCCGTCACCAAGTTCGGCGCGGGTACCCTTGAAATCGGCAATGATCAGAGCGATGCCGCCCGCGGCGTCGGCCAAGGCTATGGGAATGGCTGGGTGCTCAATGAAGGCAACCTCAACCTGTTGACGTTTGGCTCCGCCGGCAATGCAGTGGCTTCCAACACCATCGTCCTCAACGGCAACCGGGCCACAACAACATCCGTCCTCTACCTCCGTGCCCCATCGACCGATTCCCTCCTGAACTATACCTACACCTCCGGCAGGATCATTGCCGTGGACAATGCCACCATCGATTGGGATCCCGGTGCGGATGACCGCGTCCACACTATCGCCGACATCGAGATTCAGCAGTCCGGCGGCATCGGCAACGGCACAATGGACGGCACCAACGATGCGCAACTGCGCGTCGCCAACAATCGCAACCGCTCCATCCTCGCGGCGGGTCAGTTGACGATCACGAACAATGCCATCCTGAATGTGGACGCCACGTCCGGGCCGACCTCGTTCTATTCCTATGCCAATCACAGCGGCTACCTGACGACGGGTACCAGTGCCGGCATGTCGGTGGCCTCACTGAACGGCAGTGCCCGCCTCACGAAGTGGGGTGATGGTTACCTGTACATCCGGGGTGACAGTTCCTCCACCTTCTCCGGCACATTCGTCCTCGACCAGGGGTCCGTCTACGTCACTCACAATGGCTCACTGGGCACGGGTCCCGTCACCGTCAATCGCTATGGCGCTCTTGATATCGGTGTCGCCAACTACGTGCCGACGAACTCATCGCTCACCTACAACGAAGGATCCATCGAGCGCTGGAGCGTGAATGGCGCGCGCACCGGGGCGATCGAGCTTGGGCTGGCAACCCTGCAGGTGGCGGCCGATCAGACTGGCACCGTGGCCGTCACCCTCCAAGGGGGTTCCATCGAAGGCTGGCTTCGTTCTGACGACATCACCGAAACGGAGCGTCATGCCGGTGTGTTCCGCAACCTGGGCCCGAACGTGAGCGTGACTTTGGCGGCCAATTCCTTCGTTGGATCCCAGTATTACCTCGGCGCCAACGGCCTCAACAATGGGCAGCAAATCAATGACTACCGCCCTGCTGAGGAGTTTGCCGGTTCGGGGGTCATCCTCAACGTCAAAGGCGTCATCAGTGAATCCGGCGGCCCCCAAACGCTGACCAAAGTCGGCTATGACACTGTGATCCTCTCCGGCCAGAACACCTACACTGGCGGCACGGTGGTCTCGGGTGGCAAGCTGATGTTGGGCACGGCAGATGCCCTCGCTCCGGTTGGAAACCTCACCACCCACGCCAACGGCGTGCTCGACCTGAATGGGAATGACCAGACCGTCGCCGAACTGAATAATCCCATCACGCCAACCACCGCGGGTGTGGCCAGCGGCTTCGTGACCAATAGCAGCACAACAGTTCACAAACTCACGGTGGGCAACGGTGTTGTCGCCCCCTTCGCGTACAGCGGCCTCATCCAGCACAATATCGCGCTGACCAAGATCGGTGGCGGGATCATGACCCTCAACGCCGCCAACACCTATGTCGGCAATACCACCATCAGTGCCGGCGGTCTGACACTCGGCGCCGCCGGCAGCATTGACGACTCGCCGTGGCTCAACATCGCGGGCGCAGGCTCCGCGTTCGATGTCTCGGCCAGGACCAGCTACACCTTCGACGGCAGGATCAGCGGTGGCGGCACGGACGCGGCCGGCACCACGTATGCCACGGTGACCAATGCCGCCAGGATCAACGGCAACGTGATCGTCGGCGATCATGTGGGTGAAATCTCCCTCATTGGCACCATGGCTCCCGGCGGCAACAGCGTGGCCGACAGTATCGCCACCGCGGGCGACCTCATCGGTCATCTCTACACCAACGGCGATTTGACCCTCAGTGGCCAGCTCGACGGCACCGCGGCCACGACCGTGAATCGCCTGACCCTGCAATTGAACGGCGCCACCTCAAACTTGGCGGCTCTCGGCTACACCTCAGGTACCTATGAGGACTTCGTCGATGGTTTGTCGTCCGGCACAACCCTGCAGCAGGAGGTGCTGAACGGTGCCCAGGGAAATCTCGCCGGCCATGACTATATCAATGTCGCGGGAGACCTCACCATCAATCAGTACGGCCGCATTGCCGTCACCGACCTGGGGGCCTATAATCCAGGGTTCGGGGATCTGTTCAATCTGCTCGACTGGACGACGCTGACCAGCAATGCCTTCGACGCTGGCACCCGTTACCAGGATGGAACAGAGAACTTTGACTTGGAACTGCCGACGCTCGCACCGGACTTACTTTGGGATACCAGCCTCTTTATCAGCCACGGTGTCATCATTGTGGTTCCGGAACCAACTCGGATACTGCTGCTGTTCATCGGCCTGCTGGCCGCCTTCTCCCGCCGCCGCCGCTCAAGGGTCTGGAGCTGACCCTGTCATTTCGCACGCTGTTCGAGCCGTCATGGGCGGCCGTGGAATCGTTGGAAATCCCTGGTTTTAAACACCTTAGAAGGTGGTCGGGCTGGCGGGATTCGAACCCACGACTTCTTCGTCCCGAACGAAGCGCGCTACCAGACTGCGCTACAGCCCGAATGCTGGCAATTAAAGGCTTTGGAACTGCTGGGGTCAACTCCAAAGATCTTCGTTGCTTCCCGTCTAGTGAGGGTTCCTTCGGCCCACCAAGCGCTTTAGCCTGGAACTCCCTGCCAGCGCCACAAGGCCCAGGCCGAGCACCCAGGCTGAGCGGGTCTGCCGGGGTTCCCAGGGCCGGGTGATATGCAACTCCAGAACGGCATGATCCTTGAGCTTCGAAAAATGCCGGGGCTCGCCTTCAAGCGGAACTTCCAGTGCCAGTGATCGACGTCCGGTAGGCCGCAAGGATTCGAGCGTTTGGGCGGCGATCCCGGCGGCCTCTGAGTCCCGGTCGAGCACGCGGCGTTCATCGCCCTCCTTGACGTTAGGCCCGGCGGCGAGCGGATCCGCAGTGCCGGCTCGTCCCGGTTGCACCGGAGGCGACATAGGTGCTGCGGCAGGCGCCGCAAAAGGATCCGCTCCCATCGCCGGGGCAGCAGCGACGGCGCCTGCCATCGGCCTGGATTCGGCAGCGGAAACGGGAGGGAGAAGCATGCCTCCTTTTCGCAGCTCCTCCTGGCGGACCGTCGGCAGCGCGAGGTTCCCGACGGTGGTCGTTTGTCCCACCTGCCTGTCCTTCATGTCATCGCCCAATTGCTTGAGCATCAGTTGCTCTTTCATCGGGGGCGGCGGTGGGGCGGCGTTGCTCAGGTTGTTGGCGCGGGCATTGGAGGCGAGCGCATTCGCGCCAATGTTGGTTATTCCCTGTGCCTGACTGTTCAAGGTCGTGGCGCCAGTGTAGGTATTGGTTCCTGATAGGGTAACGGTTCCGGTTCCGGCTACAGAAAGTGTGCCGCCCATGACGACCGCACCGCTGGTCACACTCGATGCCCTCGTGTCGTTAAAGAAGCCGTTGTTCACCGCCACATTGTCGTTCACCACCTGCGCGCCTTTTTGATCGACGACGGACCCGGTAAAGGTATTCGAACCCTTGAGTTCCAGTTTGCCATCCCCGGTTTTGTTGAGGCTCCAATCCGTCTTGGCTCCCGGTTTGGCCGCGGGTTTGCCGGCGGCGGGCGCATCCGCCCTGCTTTTCTTTTCCGCATAACCCTTCCAGTTGCCCTCGAGAAGTTCCCGTTGCTTGGCCACATCCTTGTCCAACTCTTTCACCTTCCTTCGCTCCGTCGGCTTCTCAGGAGCGGACTCTTTGCTCAACAGTCTTCCTGCCAGCCGCTGCGACTTCTCCAACACTTCTTGTTTGGTCACGCTGATCTGCTCCGCCAGGCGGTTCGCGGAGCTGTAGGCGTCCTTGGCTTCCCGGTACTCCAGTTTGCCGGAGGCGAGTTCGCGATTCACTTCGCCCAATTCGGAAAGCATGCCTTCGAGCTTTTGCAGGTCTTTGCCTTCCACATCGATTTCCTCCATGTTGCCGTCGAAGTCCTTGAGATCATACCCGGGCGGCGTCCACACGGTCCAGCCGGTGCGTTCGGCGGACAGCCCCACCAGTTCCGGATCGTCCAGCCTGGCCTGGCTCCAGTCGCGCGGCGGAAAGCGCCATACCAGCCGCACCGCCAGCGCCCGCTGTCCCGGCTTCGTATGAATCAGCGGAATCAAGCGTACCCGGCGCCCGTCCTTCACCTCTTCATCCGCGCGCACCGCTTCGCCGGAGACACTGACGCTGATCAAGTCCGCGCCGTCCGGCAGGATCACGGGCAGGAATTGCAGGGACCGATTCACCAGCGAATAGACGACCGTATCCCAACGCTCCCCATCAGCGCGCAAAACCGTCGTGATATCCGCAAGGGTCACGAGCGCGGCATTGGCCTCCGTGCTGGTCAGTTCCGTATAGGCCACGGTCAGGCGGCTTGCATCACTCGTGGCTCGATAAAACTGCGGCCGCGCCAGCCCTTCCGGCAGATAGGGCAACACCTCACGAGCGACAGTTTCCAAACCCGCGGAATCGCTGACCTTGGCCTCCCGCGCGGAGGCATTGTCCAGCACGAAATAGCGCTGCAACCGCTGTGCGTCCGCGATCTTCACCAGTGGCACCGCCAGCGTCGCGGTCAGGGGCAGATCATGGTCAAAGGTCAGTTCAGCCCGATCCAGTACATCGGTCTGAAACGAGCAGTCATAGACTCGCTCGGAACCTTCCACCCGCGTGCGCATTTCACGCAGCAAAGGTCCGCTGACCGCTGCTTCCGGCAGGCTTGCGGGCAGGCGCACGCTGACCTGGCGCAACGCACCCTGTTCGACGATGGCCGCGACTTGTTGAGAGACTCGAATCCCCGCATCCGAGACCAGCACGAGCGCAATGGCATCCGCCGAGAATCTCGCGGGCTGGCGTGTCAATGTGACGTCCGCGCCCCAGCCGAGTCCCTCCAGGCGCAGACCGCGTTTCTTTTCAAACGGCGGTGCGATGGCGAAGACACTATCCAGCGCCGTGGGGTCAATCTCCTGGATGTCCGTGCGCCGCGCGAAGTCCGGCAGACGCACCTGCATCGCTGCGTGCGCGGCGATCACACCGCGTCCGGTCTGCTTCGCGAAACCGATGGGCCGCAAGGGCTCGATTTTCCAAGAGGTCACGGCCTGATCCATCGTGCGCGCCAAATGCACAATGACCCGCGCGTCCTTGCCGGCCGTGGCGGGATCGAAATGCAGAAAGAGCTCCCCACCCACATGCTGCCACTGCTTCAGAGCCGGGCCATTGATGCTCTGCACTTCATAATTCGGCGGCAGACCGATTCGGGCACGCGTCCACACGCCCTGCTTGCGCTTCAGCGCCAGCGCGGCCAGCAGTTCGCTCTTCTGCTCGCTGAGTTGGAAGACATAGTCCACGGACGCCTCATCAAGATCAGCGGCAGGTTTGAGTTCATAGCTCAGCCGCTCAGCGCCGCCGAGCTTGAAGGTGCCTGCCGAGCGCAACTGGCCGGCGTTCTCACCCCCGAGGCGGAGCTGGCCGGCGCCCGGCTGCACCTTCACCTCCATGCCCTCCTCATGCAGCACGCTCACCTGCTGCTGGGTACGTGTGGCTTCCGGCAGGAACAGCGGTGTTTGATTCGCCGCCGCACTGCGCAGGCCGCTGAACTCCAGCCACGCACCATCGCTGACCTCATGGCGCAATCGCAGCGTAACGTGCACACGCCCATTCTCTCGCCGCATGTCCAATTGATCGGTAGTCACCCGCACACGTGCCCCGGCGATCATGGTGTACACATTCGATGCGGTCAGGATCACTCCCTCATCCACCGTGTAGCTCAGGCTGCGCCGCGCGGCGCCGGGAAAGTCGAACTGGAGCCGCGCTTCGACCCGGTCAGGCAGCAGCTCTCGCAAGATCACGCGCATCGTCACCGCAGCGGTGGGCACCGCCTCCTCACCACGATCCAGGCCACGCGTCGTCCGTCGCAGATCCAGACTGTTGTGGTAACCCAGCGCCGCCGTAAAGACCCGCGTCTCCGGCCGGTCTTCCGCCGTCATCGCCGCGCTGCCGTTGATCCGCAGCCAGCCTTCCGAGCGTGGCCCTTCGACGGACAACGCACCCGCCATGGCCGTCGGCAGCAACAGTGCCGCCTGCCGCCAGTTTTTCGGGCGTGGCAGAGTCGCGGTCAGTTCGATCAAATGACTGCCCGGCTTTTCCAGCAGGATGCAGTCCTCCACTCGTGCGGAGGCTTTGCCGTCGATGCGGACTTCACCGACCAGGGCCGGTGTGACGGCATCGCCGACTTTCGCTTCAAAGGGCAGCCGCAGGGGCGTCCATTCACCGCGTGACATCACCTGCAGACGCGCCTCGAGAATCAGGCTTTGCTCCTCGATCCGGCCCCGATAGACAGCGGCGAGAATTCGCGCGTCCTGGCTCGGGTCCTCGTTTGCCTTTGGAGTCCGCCGATTCTCCTTGGCCGCCTGCCACAGCTTTTGAAAGGCGTCATAGGGCAGGTAGTAGCGATCCGCCTTCTGGCCATCGAGTGGCTTGGCCACATCATAAGGCACAATGACCGTGTGCGCGGCCGGATCGGCGGCCTTAACCGCCCATGCGGTCATGAACACAAGGGTGAAGCCCAGGGATTTCATACCGCCACCTCCTGTCCGAATTCATTTTCCACGGTCCGCGCCAGGCGTTGCGAGCAGCGCCAAATGAGCCAGGCCGCCAAGGCGATCAACCAGCCAACCAGAATGGCATTGGCCGCCGTGAACCACGAAGGCACAGCAAGTGACACCGCCGCCGTCAGCAGCAGAGCCACCAAGAACGTTCGCCACCAGACTCTTCGCCGCCCCCAGGCGGCAAACCCCGCCGCGCCTAACAACATCCATAGACAAGCCATGGCCAACTGCCGCTCCCAGGCCATGAAGCGCAGGGTGAGGGGTTCCGGCGCCTGCGCGCCGCGAAAGCGCAGCAGGATGCCAGACGTCGGGAGTTCGAGATCGAGGGGGAGAAGGCCGGACTTCGCGGCTTCAGTCGCTAGATTTTTGTAGGTTCGCGCATCCAGCACGGCCTCAATCAGATCCAAATTTGCCTGAGTTTGGGTGACGATGAGTTGAGAAGTCACAGGGTTAAAAACTGCCGAGGTGCCTTCCGGAAACGGAATGCCCTGAGCTTTGAGGGTGTCGATTGCTGTTGGCTGGCGCTTCAGGCCTGTGTCCGTTGATGGGCCGGCAGCCCCTGCCGTGGACGAGAGAAAGTTCGGAGGCAGCCGATAGCCTCGTGTGTATCGCTCCATGGTCGTGTCGCTGACCGGCACCACCACGACGGCATAAGGCTCCACTTTGTACTTCATCCCGGCGAGTTCTGTGACATAACGGAGAGCTTCACCCAAAGGCACATCTTTGAGATTGAGGCTGATCCTCGCTCTTACGGGGGTATCACCATCTTTCACCAGCAGGTTCACACCTCGTTGTGCAGAGTCCATTCCATCAGTGTCCAAGTCTCGGCTTTTGACGCGGAGAAACTCGATGGCTTCTTCGAGGGTGGCGTCATTGAACTGAACCTGCGGAATGACGATCGAGTCTAATTTGTTCGTACGCTTGGAGAGATCGACTGGATTTTCGTCATGCGGATCATCACTGCTCGTGAAGGACTGCTTCTCCGGCATTCCCAGGAGCACATTCCAAAGATCCCGGGCAGGCTCATTGCCAGCTTGCTCCATCCGCGTCTTGATCTCTCCATAACTAAACCCTTCCGGCACATGCACACGCCATTCGGTGGCGAGGATCGGAATGTTGCCGGGGAAGATCACGGGAGTGAGTTGCCGTTTGCCGGCGCCACCCCAGCTTTCCCCGGGCAGATCGTAAAGAATGACCACACGCACGTTGGCGCGATTCGCGGAATCGGCGGGCAAGGGGATGGAGAGGACACCGTCTTCGCCGCGCACCGGCTTGAGCGCGGCGTGCTCGACCAGTACGCTCAGCAACCGCGCCTCCGGTGGCAGCCGCACGGGAACAAACTGCTCGCCGCTGTGGCGCAGATGGATGATGGCCTCGTGCCGGCTCGTGCCATCGGTGCTAAGAACGCTGGTCATCAGCAATCGATTCACGACAAGCACGGCCAACTCTGAATGCTCGTGGCGTTGCGCAGTGATCTTGAGTTCATGCGCGCCGGCGCCATAGGTGAAGGCGCTGACCAGGCGATGGCGCGGCTGATAATCGACGACCAGCGGCGCGCGCAGGACATCCAGCGGTTGCATGGACTGGGACTCAAAGGAGAGCTGCGTGTCCGTGTTCGCTTCCACCACCCAGGTGCCGTGAAAGCGCCGCGCCTGCGGCATTTCCAGATGCGGCAGGGTGGCCCGCACGGTCTGGCTTGCGTCCGCGCCTTCGGTGCCTCCCGCGGCGGGCAGACTCATT
>JAXMIV010000404.1:0-2980 GCA_034377045.1 Prosthecobacter sp.
ATTCAATGCCGAAGTTCATCATGCTCTTGCACGACTCGGGGACGTTCCCGCCCGACATCAGTCCGGACGAGATCCAGGCGATCATCCAGCGTTACGTGGCCTGGAAGCAGAAGGTCCTGGCCCACGGCCGCCTCATGGACGGCCACAAGCTGGCCGACGGCGCCGGCCGCGTGTTGCGCGGCACCGTGGGGTCGCCGAAGGTCACCGACGGCCCCTACGCCGAAACGAAAGAACACATTGGCGGCATCCTCATCCTTGAAGCGCGAGACCTGAACCACGCCATCCAGCTCATGTCGAAGCATCCAGGCGTGAAGGCCGGGCCGTTCGAGATCCGTCCTGCTGAGGACCTCACCGGAATGATTCGCGAGAGCGAACAGCGGCGCGCCGGAGGCAGCGCTGGCGGGGCGTAGGGCGCCGGGCCGTCCCCGCTTATCCAGGGGGGCTTGCTTCAATGGGATAGAGCGAAGGCTGATCCTTCGTAGCCTACAGCCCCGTTGAAGATCAGAATGACAAACCCCCGAACGATTCGCATTGGCTTGATGGCCATATCCCTCTTGGGCTTTGCGTTCACCCTGTCCATGCCCTGCCAGGCAGAAACCGCGGACGACAAGGAAGCGGCCGCGCTCCTGGCCGATGCCAAAAAGTCCTTTCGCGACGGGGTTACTCCCTTCGTGAAGACCTACTGCCTGGAATGCCACGGGAATCGGAAGAGCAAGGCTGGAGTCAACTACGAAGTAGCGCTCAAGAAACCCGGCGACGCCGCCTCCAGCAAACGGTGGAAGCAGGCGCTCGCCAACGTGAAGGCCCATGACATGCCGCCGGAGGATGCGGACAAGCAGCCGACGGATGCGGAGCGTGAGAAGTTCCTGGGCTGGGTCGGCAAGATCAAGTTTCTCAGCCCGAAGGATCCCGGCGCTTTTGTGATCCGCCGCCTGACCAAGGTGGAGTATGGCAATACGCTGCATGATCTTTTCGGTGTGGATTCGGCGGTGGCCCAGGAGCTGCCGGATGAAGTGTCCGGCGAGGGGTATCTGAACTCGCTGTCCCCCCTCCAGTCGGAGCAGTATCTCGGGATCGCCAATGAGGTGCTGGATCGGATTCTGGCGCCCAACGACGCGCCGCCCACGGAAATGCAAAAGCGTCTGTTCGGTGAACCGTCAGCGCCAGGGACGGATCCCCGGGCAGCGGCAAGAAAGGTCGCCCGCTCGCTGGCCCGAAATGCGTACCGCCGGCCAGCGTCGGAGGCGGAACTGGATGTCTTGTTAGGCGTATTCGATCTGGCCCGCGCCAACAAACTCGCCTACCCGGCGGCCCTGCGCTTGATGCTCAAGGCGGTCCTCGTTTCGCCTCAGTTCCTCTTCATCACCCCGGCCAAGGAGGCCGCACCGGGTCAGACCATTGTTCCCCTGGATGACTATCAACTCGCGTCCCGCTTGTCGTATCTGCTGTGGGCCACCATGCCCGATGCCGAGCTGTCCGCCCTGGCCGATAGCGACAAACTCCACGAGCCTGCGATTCTTCAGGCACAGGTGCGGCGCTTGCTCGCGGACCGTCGTTCGCGGGCGTTGTTTGATGGCTTTGGCGCGCAGTGGCTGGGGCTCGGGGACCTGGAGAACCAGACCTTCGACACCGCCAAGTTCCCGCAGATGACCGGCGCGATGCGCTCGGCAATGTATGACGAGGCGCGCCTGTTTTTTGACAGCATCGTGCGTGAAAACCGCAGCGCCGTCAGTTTCGTGGACAGCGATTACACCTTCCTCAACGGCACCCTCGCCACCCTTTACGGCCTCGAAAAAGCCGTCACCGGATCGCAGATGCGCAAGGTGAAGCTGACGGATGCCAACCGTGGTGGGATTTTGGGAATGCCCGGCATTCTGGCGACGACCTCCTTTCCCAACCGCACGAGTCCGGTCAGACGCGGCGTGTGGGTGCTCGAACAAGTGCTGGGGGAACACGTGCCGCCTGCTCCGCCGAATGTTCCGGCCTTGGACAAACAGGACAAAAAAACGGTCGCCAATCTGACCTTGCGTCAGCGCACCGAACTGCACCGTACGGATTCCGTGTGCGCCAATTGCCACAAGATTCTCGATCCCATTGGCTTTGGCCTGGAGAACTTCGATGCCATCGGGCGCTGGCGTGATCAGGACGATACGGGAGGGGCGATTGACGCCGCGGGCGAGCTTCCCGGCGGCAAGCACTTTTCGTCTCCCAAGGAACTGAAAGTCATCATCGCCGCACGAAAGGCTGATTTGGCACGTAACTTGACAGAGAAACTGCTGGCTTATGCCCTTTGCCGCCAGCTTGAAGGCTATGACGAAATCGTGGTGGATCACCTGATGGAAACCATCGCCAAAGACGGCTACCGCATGCAGACCCTCATCGCCGAAATCGTCACCAGCTATCCCTTTGTCAACCATCGCATCCAAGTCCCATGAGAAGTAACTTCCTCATTGATCGCCGCACCTGCCTGAGAGGGATGGGCGCCTCGCTCGCTTTGCCGTTCCTTGAAAGCATGGGCTGGGCGGATGTCGTCAAGGGCAAGCCCGTTAAGCCTCCGGTTAGGCTCGGCTTCATGTACATGCCTCATGGGGTCATCATGGATCAATTCTGGCCTGCAACTCCGGAGGGCTTCCTGTCTGCGCCGCCACCGGCCTTGGAATCGCTGCGTCCCGTGCTCAGCCAGTGTTTGTTGATGAAGGGCATCTCGGGGGTGCCGATCTCTCCTTTCAATGGCGCCCCGCATGCGCTCGAGCTATCCACCTGGCTCACGGCGCAGTTGCCGGATGCGGATCGTCGGAGCCAGATCAACATCGCCATTTCCGCGGATCAGATCGCCGCCAACTACGTGGGCGGTCTCACGTCCTTGCCGTCTTTGGAACTGGCCACGATGCCGCAGACTCACAAGGAAAACCAGGAGGGCCTGAACGAGGGGTATTACTCCCACTGCAGCTTTCGCTCGCCCACCCAGGCCGTCCCCGCC
>JAXMIV010000405.1:0-2667 GCA_034377045.1 Prosthecobacter sp.
GTGCCCGAGCCCGCCGTGCCCTGACAAAGGACATGTCCCTGAAGCTCAGCGTACGCGTTTCAACAACTCCATGATTTGGGTGACGATCTTGGTGGAGGCCTCGCGCTCGACGCGGTTGGTGCCCAGCCAGGTCTCATAACCACCGACGTCATGCTGGGCCGGAGTGGGCAGGTAGCCGTTGGAGCCGTTGGCCAGTTCGATGGTGAAGGTGTCGGCAAAAGGGCTGCGGGCCTTGATCTCCAGGCCGATCTCAGTGAACACCTCGAACGGGATGGCGGCAATGCCGAGTTCGCCGATGCGGAACGCCTGGATGACGGCGCTGATCTTGTCCGGCTTGGCATCACGCGCGGCGAGCGTGCGCTCGGCGTAGGCCACCTCGTGGCGATGCATGGGTGAGGCATCTTTCGGGCGGGCCAGGATCGCCTCCGCACGCGCCACCATTTCCGACGTGGGGCGGCGCACCGCGAGTTCCAGTTGATCCGCGGCGGCCTTCAGCGGCACCCAGTCCTGATGTTTGAGCGTCTGGCGCGCCTTCAGCACTTCCTGCGCCAGGTCATTGGCCACGAGCTTGATCTTCTCATACGGCTCACGTTTCACCGCCGGAGTCTTGCCGCTGTAATCGTTGTTGTTCACGTCGCCGCAGGGGCCGTTGGCAAGGATGCCGACAAAAGGTGGCTCCTGCCGCTCCGCCCCCAGCAACTGCTCAACCCGGCGGCAAAACTCGCCGAAGTAATCCGCCGACAGATGTTCCCGAGGCACGCCGCCGACGTAGTGCAGCCAGTAGTTCGCCATCAGAGCAATCTGACGGCCATCCACGGTCTGCACGGACAGGCAGTAGACCTCCGGATTGGTTGGGCCGGCAGGCTTCAATAGCCGCGCGCGCAGCAGGCTGCTCGGATTCATCACCGCGCGATCCTGCCCGCCGAAGGGATTCATCTCTATGAGCCCGTCCTTGAGCAGCCAGCGGCGGTTGAAGACATGCTGTGGTACTCTGCCCGTGCCCCAGGCAATTCGCGCGGGCTCCAGATTTGACACCGCGCGCTGCACACCATCCGCAATGCGTGCGATGACGAACTGCCGGTAGTTCAACGACGGGTCCTTGTTTGTGATCGCGGAGACGCTGGAATGCGTGTGCGTGGCGGAAAACATCATGTTCGCCGTTGGGATGCCGGTGGCGGCCTCGACCTTGTGCTTGGCCTCGTCCCAGACATCGCGTCCCAGGGAAAGGGTATCCGCCACGGCGAACAGCAGCTTCGTCGTACCATCGTCCAGCGCCAGGCAACGCACATGCAACTCATCATGCACGTGGCTCGCAATCGGCCTCGGGGCGAAATTGCCCACGATCTCCATGCCCAGTGGCGGTGTGATGTTGCTGGTCGCGGCGCCGGCCTTGAAGACGTGCGGCGCGGCGGGTTTTTCCTGGCCGAAACTGGAGGCGGCAAAGCAGCCCGTGAGACAAACTAGGAGGAGATAGCTGGCTTTTCTGCGCATTGGAACGATACGCCGTCCGCAAGCCATCTCTTGTCCGTGAGTGAGCATCGCTGATTGGCCGTTTCGCGGTTCTGCACTGAAGAAATTACCGTCGTGGCCCGTTGGTGTCCTCAGCATGCGCACGCTTCTTCTTTGCCTCCTCGCCTCGCCTTTGTTCGCCGCTGACTGGCCCACGTATCGCGGTGATGCCGCGCGCAGCGGCTACTCGGCGGAAACGATTCCAAATCAATTGCGGCAGCGCTGGGAGTTTCGTCTGCCTGCCGCGCCAAAGCCCGCATGGCCGACTTCGGATCGCATGGATTTCGATCTGGTGTTTCAACCGATCATTGCCGGTGACCTGGTGCTCTTTGGCAGTTCGGCGGATGATCAAGTGTATGCGCTGGAGGCGGCGACGGGCCGGATTCGCTGGCGCTTCTTCACCGAAGGACCGGTGCGCTTTGCGCCGGCGGCGTGGAAGGATCGCGTATTTGTGGCGAGCGACGACGGCTGCCTCTACGCGCTCGCATTGGCTGATGGAAAAGTACTTTGGAAGCACCGTGCAGGTCCGGGATCGCAGCGGGTGCTGGGCAATGAGCGCATGATCTCCCACTGGCCCGCACGGGGTGGTCCCGTGGTGTGGGAGGACAAGGTGTACTACAGCGCCGGCATTTGGCCGAGTGATGGCGTGTTTCTCCAGGCGCTCGATGCCGCGACGGGCAGTCCCGTTTGGACCAACAGCGAATCCGGCGGCATTTTCATGGCGCAACCGCATGGCGGCGCCGAGGCCGTGAGCGGCGTCGCTCCCCAGGGCTACTTGCTGGCCACGGACACGTCTTTGATTGTACCCACAGGCCGCGCGGTGCCAGCGGTGTTCGAGCGAGGCGATGGCAAGCTGCGCTACTACCACCTGCAAAAGAACCAACAACGCGGCGGCACGCGCACGTTGCTTAGCGAGACGAGTTTCATCAACGCCGGCTGCCTCTTCGATATAACGACGGGCGACATGACCTCTCAGTTCGGCATGGGCTCGGCGGTGGCCATTCCCGGCGGCGTGGTGCGCGCTGAGGGCCGCTCGCTGGCGACGTATCGCTGGAAGGACCTGGAGAAGATTGACCGCAAAGGCGCATCATCCAAAGTGCGCACGCTGGCGCAGGACAAGCTCACGCCTCTCGACAAGGAAGTACTCGAATTCATCAT
>JAXMIV010000406.1:0-3586 GCA_034377045.1 Prosthecobacter sp.
TGAAGGCCTGGGGCGGCTACGGCTCGAAGCCCGGTCAGTTCGTGCTGCCGCACTCCATCGTCGTCGACTCCAAGGGCCGGTTGCTCGTCGCCGACCGGAATAGCGCACGGATCCAGGTCTTCGACCAGAGCGGTCAGGTTCTGGATGTCTGGAGCAATCTGCTCATGCCGTGGGGGCTGAGCCTCACGTCGGAGGACCAACTTTGGGTGTGCGGGTCATCGCCGCACTGGTGGTTCCGCGGCAGCAAGGATCCCAAGTATCCCGAGTTCCGCGACCAGATGTTTATGCGCATCTCAGCCGAGGGCAAGTTGCAACAGCTCTGGACGATCCCACTCGGCGTAAAGGGCAAGGTCAAGCCGGGCGACACCATCGGCGCCCATTGCATCGTGTCCGATTCGAAGGGCAATCTCTACGTCGGCGACATTTACGGCGAGCGTGCGCAAAAGTTCGTGCCGATCTCGAAGCGGCCGAAGGGTGAAAAGTGAGGATATACTATGAACACGATGCAAAATCGTCGCGCGTTTCTCAAACAGGTGGGAGAGAAGGGAGCCTACCTGGCCGTGCCAGGGCTCTTGGCATTCTCGACCTCTTGTTCCAGAAAGGATGCAACCCTCTCCGACGTCCTCGTCACTGATTTTGGTCATTCGTATATTCGCTGGACGTTGGACACCTTGATCAAACCACCCAAGACGGTATCGCGCCCGCTGCCGATGACGTTGAACCGTGTCCGCATGCCCATTGAAGCGACCGCGACACTGACCCATCAGGCCACCGGGGAGCAGGTGCGCTATGTGCTTGGGGCGGAGTGCCGCACGGAACAGGTTTGGGTGAAGCGTGACGTCTGGCACGACCCCAATGCCAGCATGAGCATGATCGCGGGCGAGAAGCATTGCCTCATTGAAAAGCGCTGGGCGCGCGCGGATTTTGAAGCGACGCTGTATCCACCCAAACTGGGAGCGCAGCCCGAACGCCAACTCATTGACCCGCACGAGGCCTTTGCAGATTTTGCCGTGGATGTGGCGCAGGTTCGGGCCGTTGAGCTAAATGGCACTGGCGCGATTATCGGCGCGCTGTCCGGCAAGGGCACCGTCATTGCACGCACCGAATACACTGCGGCTGGATACGCGATCACGCTTGAGTATCCGGTCAAGACCTGCAATCACAGCGAGCGCGAGCGTTATTATCAGGTGGATACGGGGCCGATCCTGTTTCCCGGGGTCACGGGGATCGAGAGCAAGGACGCCCCTCCCATCATGGCTTGCAGGCTCGCGTATGTCGCGCATAACGACCCGCATTGGGCAGAGTTTCTGGTGTGTGTGCCAACGCCTGTGGCGGATAATCTCAAGGTGCATCACTACTCGCAAAGCGTGCGTGTCGAAGATGCGCGCAATCGCATGTTCAGCATTGTTTGAACGCACGCAACCTGCTCCGAACACCGAACCGCCACCCTCACCTCAACTCGCATATTCCAGGGTTGTTGAGTTGAAGATCTTGCCTTGGGTGATCTAGCGCTCCTCATTGATTGCGGGAGGATTTCCACTCGGAGAGATCGGTCTCGGCCGTGCGAATCGTTCCGGGAGCGGGCGGCGGCGGACCGCCAGCGCCGTGTCATTTTTAACAATGACGGCAAATCTCGCGATTTGTCTGGCTTTCGGAGCGTGGCTCTCGCAGGTGCGTACATGCTCGATCTGCTCAATGCCATGGACCAGTTTGGTTGGGCATCGATGCCTGGGTGCCTAGGCGATGCGGATTCACTCCGCTTGCGGCAGGAATGCGAGGAGGCATGCGACAATGGCGAGTTCAGGCGAGCGGGCGTGGGTCGTGGTTTGAATCTTGAGGTACGCGAAGAGATTCGCGGCGATCACGTGCTGTGGCTGCAAGCGGGAGACGCTCCCATTGAACAGCAGGCTTATCTGGCGAAGCTGGAACTCCTGCGACTGGCACTGAATCAACGTTTCTTCCTCGGACTGTTCGAGTTCGAAGGACATTTCGCGATTTATCCCGAGGGGGCGTTTTACAAAGCTCACCTTGATCGCCATTCCGGAACGAGCGACCGCATCGTCACAACGATTCTCTATTTGAATCCGAACTGGCAACAGGGCGACGGCGGTGAATTGAAGCTGTGGACGACTTCGGGAGACAAGGCCGGCACCTTCATCCTCATTGAGCCAAGAATGGGCACTCTTGTTTGCTTCATGGCCGGAGAATTCTGGCATGAGGTGCTGCCCGCGGTGAAGTCACGCATGAGCATCACGGGCTGGTTCCGTCAGCGGTGAGGCCGAATCTACATTCTCAACTCAACCACCACTTCCAGACCCGTCGGCTCCCGCAGGCGGGCGGTGACGGTCCCAGACAGCCCTGACCACCGATCAGCTCTCCGGTCAGGTGGTGTTGGCGAAGAAGTGAGTTATTGACTAAAACTCATGCCTTGCCAACTGCGGCGACGATCTTCACTGCCGCATCCGTCAGATCTTCCGCACTGGTGATCGCCAGCCCGCTTTCGGCCAGGCGTTTTTTGCCGGCTTCGACGTTATTGCCTTCCAAACGCACGACCAGTGGCAGGTTCAAAGCCACTTCCTGCGCCGCGGCGATGATGCCCTGCGCGATGATGTCGCAGTCCATGATGCCGCCAAAGATGTTCACCAGAATGCCCTTCACCTTCGGATCACCCAGAATGATTTTGAAAGCCGCGGTGACTTGCTCCTTGGTGGCGCCGCCGCCCACATCCAGGAAGTTCGCGGGATCGCCGCCATGCAGCTTGATGATGTCCATCGTCGCCATTGCCAGGCCGGCGCCGTTGACGAGGCAGGCGATGTTGCCATCCAGGCCAATGTAGTTCAGGCCAAATTCACTGGCGGCAACTTCACGCGGATCTTCTTCGGCCAGGTCACGCATCGCGGCGATGCTCTTCTGACGATACCGCGCATTGTCATCAAAGTAGCACGTCGCGTCCAGGGCATACACCTGGTTATCCGTGGTGATGGCCAGAGGATTGACCTCGACCAGGGAGCAGTCGCTTTGCAGATAAAGATTCCACAGCGCGGTGATGAGCTTCACGGTTTGATTCGCCAGCGGACCGCGCAGGCCGAGCTCGGCGGCGATCTTGCGAGCCTGATAGCTCTGCAGGCCCAGAGTCGGATGGACGAATTCCTTGACGATCTTCTCCGGGGTCCTTTCAGCCACCTCCTCGATGTTCATGCCACCTTCCGTACTGGCGATGAGCGCATGGCTGCTGCTGCCGCGATCAAAGAGGATGGCGAAGTAATGCTCCTTCTGGATATCCACTGACTTGGCGATCAGCACCTTGCCGACCAGTTTGCCTTCCGGCCCGGTCTGGTGAGTGACCAGTGTCTGGCCAAGCATCTTGCCGGCGATGTCCTGCGCTTCCTGCGCGGTATTCACCACATGCACGCCGCCTTTGAAGCCGTTTTTAAAAGTACCCTTGCCACGGCCGCCGGCATGCACCTGCGCCTTCACCACCAGTCCGGCACCGCCGAGTTCCTGCGCGATCCTGCCCGCCTCCTCGGCCGTTGCGGCCACGTTTCCGGGTGGCGTCGAGACGCCGAATTTTTCAAACAGTTCCTTG
>JAXMIV010000407.1:0-4394 GCA_034377045.1 Prosthecobacter sp.
TCCGACGCTCTGGAAACGCCGCACCACGATCGAGATGCCCGATGGCACACCCTGCGACCTCCTGGCGCTCCCTGACCTTGTGCGGGCAAAGAAGACACAGCGCGACAAGGACTGGCCGATGATTCGCCGCCTGGTGGAGGCACATTACTTCACTCATCAGATCAAGCCCAACAGCGACCAGATTGCCTTTTGGTTCCGCGAACTGCGGACACCCGAGCTACTTATCAAACTCGCCAAATCGCATCCGGAGGCAGCCCGCCGGGCCACCCACGGTCGGAAGCTGTTGTCCCACACCCTTTCAGGGAACAGCGACGAACTCCAATCCGCTCTAACCGCCGAAGAACAGACGGAGCGATCCGATGACCGGGCCTATTGGCAGCCACTCAAGCAGGAACTGGAACGCCTGCGACGGATGCGTTGAGGAAAAAGAGATCACTAGCCCACCACCTTCTTCACATAACAGGCCTTCAAGCCGATGAGGAGGCCTTCCATCTTGCAGGAGATCTCGTGGTCGCCTTCGACGAGGCGGATGGGTTTGGACTTGGTGCCCACTTTGAGAGTCTCAGACGAACCTTTCAGCTTTAAGTCCTTGATCATCGCCACGATATCGCCGTCGGCGAGCACGTTGCCGTAGGCATCCTTGACGACGCGATCCGCGTAGGGTGCGTCCGCCTGGGCTTCGTGGGGCCACTCATGGCCGCAGGTGACGCATTCGTAGCGATCCGAGTGATCCAGAATCTCGGTCATCTCACACATCGGGCAGGCGGGTGGGTTCATAATGGACAAAAGAAACCTCGGCTCAGTGGAACACAAGCGGTTCCTCCGAGTTTGCCTGCCCTTGAATTGAAGCTCTAAGCCCAATGCCGTTAAGCAAGGACAACGATCAACACAGGACCAAGTGCAGCAGGAACCTGTTGGGAATTGGCTCGCTGAGGCGAAGGTTTCTGTCGTCCCTGCCGGGACTCGCAAGGGCATGGGGATGCTTCGTCGCGCTTACCCACAGCTAAAGCTGTGGGCTATTGCCTTTCGCCTCCGAGGCTTCGGGCAGGGACTGTGAAACGAGACGGGGTTTGCCGAAGCATTCGATCAGGAGCCTCGGAGAGGCGGCAACTTCTCGCGCTCCCTCCGGGGCGCGACGGGGGCGATGACAAAACAAGGCACCCTTCATGAGCCGCTTTTGCTTAACGGCATTAGCTCTAAGCCAGTCTTACTTCTTGGCCTTCTTCTCGGCCTTGGCGAGTTTCTTTTCCTTGGGGGTCTTTGAGGGCGCTTTCTTCTTTTCCTTTTTGGCGTCGTTGGTTTTCATAATCGTGGCTCCTGGCTGAGTTCACCACCGGCAGAGGGGCGGCATGAGGATGGATGTAGGGCGGGATGGAGAGAAGTTCAATCGCAATGATGCCCTTGTGACTGCGGGAGGCGTGGTGGAGGGGTGGGGCATGAATGCGTTTTTCAAGGAACTCGGGCGGGTGGTTTTGGAGCGGTGGAAGCGAGAGAACTTCTCGCTGGCGAAATTCCCTGAGATCGCGCGGGTGGCGCTGGAGGAGCGGCCACCGGCGCAGCATGTGGATCTGGCGGCGTTCATGCGCGAGTTCCTGCTGAATGATGAGCAGCCTTTCCAAACGCAGTCGGGCTTTGGCCAACCGGAGCTCGTGGCCTACGATCACCCGCGCTTTTATATCCAACTCTTGTTTTGGCTGGATGGGACAACGGACATTCATCAGCACGAGTTCTCCGGCGCGTTTCATGTCATGGCCGGGTCGAGCATCCACGCGCATTTTGAGTTTGAGAATGCGCAGGCGGTCACGCCGCACCTGCTTGTCGGGGATGTGCGGATGAAGGAGATCGAGCTGCTGGAGACGGGGCGCACGGTGCCGATCATCTCGGGCCAGCGCTGCATCCACTCGCTGTTCCATCTGGATACGCCCTCGATCACGGTGGTGGTGCGCACGCAGAATGATCCGGGGACCAGCCCGCAGTTCAATTACCTGCCGCCGCACATCGCGCTCGATCCGGTCTTCGCGGACTTTCTCACCATGCGCCGCAAGCAACTGCTCGATCTGCTGGAGACGATCGAAGATCCAACTTACTCGGAGCTGGTGCTGGAGATGGTCGCGGAATTGGACTTCGAGCGCGGGTTCTTCATCCTGCAACACAGCATGGGGCATCTGCGCGATCTCGGCGACTGGGAGGCGGCGCTCGGAGCCTTTCAGGACAAACACGGGGCACTGGCCGCGGGCGTCGCGGCAACGCTGGAGGAGTGCCTGCGGCGGGATATCATCAAGGGGATGCGCAGCAGGATCGCGGAGCCGGAGCATCGGTTTTTCCTGGCGCTGCTGCTGAATGTGCCGGCGCGGGCCGATCTGCTGGCGTTGGTGGCGCAGCGTTTCCCAGGGGAAGCTCCGGTGGAGACCGTCCTGCGCTGGGCGGAGGAACTAGGAGAGACATCGGAAGGCGGAACTGCAATCCTGGATGCCTTCTTCCCCGAGACGCTTGAAGTTGCCAGCGAAGCACAACCGGATCTGTTTATGGCGGCATTGCGACACTTTTTGGTAGGCGGGAAAAAAGTCCCGGCCGCATTGCGTGCCCTCTCGGCAGCGGAGCTGAAGGAATTGCGCGTTGCCTTCGCCGCCTCAAGCCTGCGCGTCCTGGTCTGATCCTTATGTCCCTCATCGAGCACCTCTTTTCCGTGGGCAGCATCCGCAAGGCCATTTGGCGGTTGTGGTATCCCTTCCTGACGCGGCGCTTGCGGAGTGAGGAGGTGCTGTTTCTCAACTACGCCTTTGAGACCGATCCGCCGGTGGGACTGCCACTGCTGCCGGAGGATGAGCCCAATCGCGCCTGCATCCAACTTTATCATCATGTGGCCTCACAGGTGGACTTGCGCGGCAAGGAGGTGCTGGAAGTCAGTTGTGGCCACGGCGGCGGGGCATCATGGATCACGCGGACGTTGCAGCCGGCGAGCTACACGGGACTCGATCTCAATCCCACGGGCATCCGATTTTGTCAGCAGCGCCATCGTATGCCGGGGCTGAGCTTTGTGCAGGGCGATGCGCAGAAGCTGCCGTTTCCAGACGACTCTTTTGACTCGATCATCAATGTGGAGGCCTCGCATTGTTATCCGGATTTTCCGGAATTCCTCGCGGAGGTGGCGCGCGTGCTGCGGCCTGATGGGCACTTTCTATATGCCGACTTCCGCTTCAGTGACGGCCTCGCCGCTTGGGAGGCCGCGATCGCTGCCGCGCCGTTGGAGATGGTGCAGACGCGCGACATTCGCAGCGAAGTGCTGCGCGGGATGGACTGCAATGCGGAGCGCAGCCGGGCGCTCATCCGTGAGCGGCTGCCGCGTTTCCTGCATTCGCTGGGCTGTGATTTCGCGGGCGTGCCAGGATCGCGAATCTATGC
Organism: Prosthecobacter sp.; assembly: GCA_034377045.1. Taxonomy (GTDB): domain Bacteria; phylum Verrucomicrobiota; class Verrucomicrobiia; order Verrucomicrobiales; family Verrucomicrobiaceae; genus Prosthecobacter. Next base: position 3,403 of record JAXMIV010000407.1, read on the forward strand.
GGCCTTGCAAAAGGGGGAGCTGTCTTACCGGTCGTGGTGTCTGCGCAAAGCGTGAGAAGGAGGCGTTACGCGCCCTGTTTCTTCTTGGTGCTGGTCTTGGCGGGCTTGGAGGCTTTGCTGCCGGCGGCGGCGTGATCGGTCTCTTTGATTTTGGCGAAGACTTTTTGGGCGTAGGCGGAGCTTTGTTCAGGAGTCAATTCCGGCCGCTTCTCGAGGTGCGCTTTGACGAGATCTTTCAGCTTATCCCGGCCTTCGGGAGAGAGGGAAACGTAAAGTTGTTTGCCATTTTCACCCAGGTAATTGGAGACGCGAAATTTGTCGCCACTGCCGCCGGAACTGGCCATCCGGCTCGAGTTGCCCTTGGCGCCAGATCCCGGCTCAATCTGCGAATTGTTGTAATGCATGGTGACGATCTCGGGGCCGACCATGATGGAGACTTCGCTATTGCTGAGGTCCGCGCCGGCGATGGCTTCGGTCAGCGTCCAGCCCTGCGCATTGGGCTCTTCGGAGACCACAATGCGCTCTTTGGTGGCCTTGTTCAAAACGGTCGCGACCGGGCGGCCGTTGACGTAGGCGATGCCGGTGAGTTGGAGGGATTCCTCCAGGTTGACGGAACGGCTGAATGGGGATTGCGCGACGAGGCTCTCCGCGAACCCCAGGTCCAGCGGCTGAGGCAGGTCGCTATCGACTACCGCTTCGTCGTTGGCGGAGAGGCAGGCGGCGGATAAAAGGAGAAGGGCACTGATTCTAGCAAGGGTCTTCATTGGGGGGCGCTGAAGGGCGCCCCTGGTAAACGACAAGGATCCCGGCATCTATCACCTGGATACGGCGCAGAATCTTGGGCGGGACCGCAATAATGGGCTTGGCCTCGCGTTAACGCTTCTTCCCGTCGCCCAATCCAATCCTCACCCAAGAACATGCGTCTTCTTTTCGCCCCTTTTTGTCTCTTTCTCGTCACATCGGCCGCTGTGGCTGCCGACTTGCCGAAGATC
>JAXMIV010000408.1:0-5959 GCA_034377045.1 Prosthecobacter sp.
ATTTTACGATCCAGATTGCTCCGATCGCTTGGCTTCAATTTCAACGGTTGAATAATGCCGACGCTTGGAACGGCCACCGACTACATGAAACCACCAAACATGGGGGTCGTGCTGTCCGGCGGGACGAACGGAAGAAGGTCAACTGGGTGGCCCCTGGGATTCTTTTCCCTATGGTGAAAGCCCTGTCCGCGTTCGTTTCCAAGGACGAGGACGACCGCTGGACGATCAGCGCGCCAAGCCTCTACCGTGAAGACGAACTCGTCTCGCGGGCCGTGAAGCAGTTTCGTTCGCACGAACTCGACCCGTACGTGATGGGGCGCAGCGTCGGTGCCTATGAAGCGCTTGCGACCTACACCGAAACGATCATGCAGGTCCTCGCGATCAATAACGCGAAGTAGCCGGTGGGCGGCTGTCCGACGATGTTGGGCAGCCGCCGTTCCCGCGGTCCTGTTACGCCGGGCAGCCCGTTCAGGTGGGCGCTTTGATTCCGATTTGGCCGCCCCCGGCCCGGAATTTCGCGCTCATCTCCGCCATGCCGGCCTCCGCTTCCGCCAGCGAACCGCCCGCGTCGTTCTGCGCCGCCGCGTCCCGGCGGATGTCCTGGCTGATCTTCATCGAGCAGAATTTCGGGCCGCACATGCTGCAGAAATGGGCGGTCTTGTGGGCCTCTTTCGGCAGGGTGGCGTCGTGGTATTTGCGGGCCGTCTCGGGATCGAGGCCGAGGTTGAACTGGTCTTCCCAGCGGAACTCGAACCGGGCGCGGCTGAGGGCGTCGTCGTGCAGGCGGGCGGCGGGGTGGCCCTTGGCCAGGTCGGCGGCGTGGGCGGCGATCTTGTAGGTGATGACGCCGTCCTTGACGTCCTGACGGTCCGGCAGGCCCAGATGCTCCTTGGGCGTGACGTAGCAGAGCATGGCCGTGCCGAACCAGCCGATCATGGCCGCGCCGATGGCGCTGGTGATGTGGTCATAGCCGGGGGCGATGTCGGTGGTCAGGGGCCCGAGCGTGTAGAAGGGCGCCTCGTGGCAGTGTTTCAGCTGCTCATCCATATTGGCCTTGATCTTGTGCATCGGCACATGGCCGGGGCCCTCGATCATCACCTGGCAGCCCTTGGCCCAGGCGCGTTTGGTGAGTTCGCCTTGGACTTCGAGTTCGCCGAACTGGGCTTTGTCATTGGCGTCGGCGATGGAGCCGGGGCGGAGGCCGTCGCCGATGCTGAAGCTGACGTCATAGGCGGCCATGATGTCGCAGATGTCGTCCCAATGGGTGTAGAGGAAACTTTCCTTGTGATGGGACAGGCACCACTTGGCCATGATGGAGCCGCCGCGGCTGACGATGCCGGTCATGCGGTGGGCGGTCATGGGGATGAAGCGCAGGAGCACGCCGGCGTGGATGGTGAAGTAGTCGACGCCCTGCTCCGCCTGCTCGATGAGGGTGTCGCGGTAGAGTTCCCAGGTGAGGTCTTCGGCCTTGCCGTTCACTTTTTCGAGCGCCTGGTAAATCGGCACGGTGCCGATGGGCACGGGGCTGTTGCGCAGGATCCACTCGCGGGTGGCGTGGATGTTTTTGCCGGTGGAGAGATCCATCACGGTATCGGCGCCCCACTTGGTGGCCCAGCGCATTTTTTCGACCTCTTCCTCGATGCTGGAGGCGACGGCGGAGTTGCCGATGTTGGCGTTGATCTTCACCAGGAAGTTGCGCCCGATGATCATCGGCTCAAGCTCGGGGTGATTGATGTTGGCGGGGATGATGGCGCGGCCGGCGGCGACTTCTGACCTAACAAACTCCGCGGTGATCTCGTTCGGAATGCGCTGCGGGAAGCGGCGGAATACGCTGGGAGTGTATTCGGAAGATGGAGAATTGAGGATGGAGGATTGAGAAGAACCGACGTGTTGTTTGTCGAGGTCGTTGCGGACGATGTCGTCTTTAAAATCCGCCATCTTCAATCTTCTATCTTCAATCCTCAACTGCTCGCGGATGGCGATGAATTCCATCTCGGGGGTGATGATGCCTTGCTTCGCGTACCAAAGCTGGGTGACGGGGTGACCGGTGGCTTTGAGGGGGCGGCGGCGCTCGCCGTGGAGGCCGGGGAATTCGACGAGGCGGTTGCGCTCGGCGGTGCTGGCAAATTCGGCGTGCTTGCCGGAGAGGTAGCCGTTGTCCTGGGGCTTCACTTCGCGGCCGTCGTAGGCGGCGACGTCAGCGCGATCCATGATCCACTTTTCGCGGAGGGCGGGCAGGCCCTGATCCGAAGTGCCGGTGAAGTTCGGATCACCCCAGGGGCCGGAGCAATCGTAGACGCGGACGGGATCGTTGACCTCGACGCGGCCGTTGAAGCTCTTGGTCGGACTGAGGGCGATCTCGCGCATGGGGACCTTCACGTCGGGATGGAGGGTCCCGGGGACGTAGACGCGAGTGCTGGCGGGGAGCTGGTCGCTGGAATGCGGCTCGAAGGAGTCTTTGGTGGCAATCATTGAGGGGAGAAGGCTGAGGGCTTGCTGACGCAAGCGTTGGCGTGGCTGAGCAGTCGTTGAGCGGTGGCTTTACTGAACCGGGGCGGGGAAAGGCGAATTCAAGCTGGCAGGGGCGGCGTGGCCCGGGACTGAGATTGCCTCCAAATGACTCCCTTCGGCGGCATGACCCGCATCAGGTTCGGAGGGTTCTTTCCCCTTGGAAAGTCTCAGTCCCCGTAACGGGACGCCCCTGTCGTTAAGGCTGAGATTGTCGAGACCGGCGGGGCATTCGTCAAAGCCTTTTGCAGGGGAATTCGGGACAGAAGCGGCCGCCAATCACGGCAATGCCTTGTTATGGTAATTATATTTAATCTTGAAAATTGACGCTTTCGGGTGCAAGATAGTCAAGATAATGAAACAAAATGTCCACTTCCGACTGCGGCTCCTGGCCGCAGCCTGCCTCCTTGTGGCTGGCTGGCAGGGGCACGCGCGGGCGGACCTGATCTCGGATTGGAATGCGCAAGCGATGGCAGCCATCCGGGACGCCGATCTCCTTTCCCCGGAATCCACACGCGATCTGGCGATGCTGCACACGGCTATTTACAACGCCGTGGAGGGGATCGCGGGGGACTACAACCTTTTCAGCAATGGCAGCTACACTGGGCCTTCGGGCGCGGCGGCGGACGGCGCCTCGATGGAGGCGGCCGTGGCGGCCGCGGCCAACACGATCATGCAGAGTCTGCACCCGGGCCTCGCCGGCGATTTCACGACGCTCTACACCAGTCAGTTGGGCGGGATCGCCGACAGCCAGGCGAAGACGGACGGCATCAATTTCGGCACGCTGGTGGCCAATGATATTCTGAACTGGCGCGCCACTGACGGCAGCGCCACAGCGAGCGATCCAGGTCTTTACACGCCGCAGTTTGGCCAGCCCGGCCATTGGCAGCCCGTGCCCCCCACCTTCAGCAGCGATCCTGACCTGCCTGGATGGGGCGGCGTGACCACGTTCGCCATCAACGGGACTGGGGGCTTCACGGGCAGCCTTCCCGGCGCGTCGACGGTGGATTACCTGTCCTCAGCCCAATACGCGACGGATTACAACCAGGTCAAAGAACTCGGTTCGGCGGCGAGCGGCACGCGAACGGTGGATCAACTCAATGCGGCTTACTTTTGGGCAGCGGGCACGGGAACGGTGACCACCGCGGGCATGTGGAATGAGGTGGCGCAATCCGTGGCCGCCAGCGCGGGCCTGAGTCTGCAGGATACAGCGCGCCTGTTTGCCGCCCTCAACGTCGCCATGGCGGACAGCGCCATCGTGGCGTGGGAAACCAAATACGCGGTCGATTTTTGGAGTCCCGTCATTGCGATCGTCAATGGCGCCACCGATGGCAACGCCGCGACGGACGAAGATGCGGCCTGGCAATCGCTGCTGACGGAAACGCCTAACCATCCAAGTTTTCTTTCCGACACGAGTGCGATCAGCGCCGCGGCGGCGGCGATTCTCAAGGCTTACCTGGGGGACGATTTTGCCTTCACCGCGGGCAGCGACATCGATGGCGACGGCACCGACGACATGCTGCGCAATTTCAGTACCTTCAGCGATGCCGCCGCCGAGGCGGGCATGAGCCAAATCTATGGCGGGGTGAATTTTGGCACCTCGGATACCGATGGCCAAACCGCCGGGACGGAAGTGGCGGACTACATTCTAGACAACAATTTTGCACCGGTACCTGAGCCTGCCGGCGCTTTGCTGGTGCTCTGGGGCGCGGGAATGCTGGCGATACGCAGGCGGCGACCGTGACTCGCCTTAAGAACCCGCACAGAGGACTGTGCGGACCACTACAGGATGAGCATGCAATCGCCGTAGCTGTAGAAGCGGTAGCGTTGGGCGATGGCCTCCGCATAGGCGCGGCGAATGAGGTCCGTGCCGGCGAAGGCGCTGACCAGCATGATGAGCGTGGACTTTGGCAGATGGAAATTCGTCAGCAGGGCATCGACAACGCGGAATTCATAACCGGGATAGATGAAGATATCCGTGCTGCCGGCAGCGGGCACGATATAGCCATGATCGCGGGCGATGGTTTCGAGCGTGCGCAAGGCGGTCGTGCCGACGGCGATGACGCGATCCGCGCAGTCGATGGCTGAGGCGGCCTCCGCGGTGACTTCGTAGCGTTCGGCGTGCATGCGATACTCCGCCACCTGCGCCACCTTCACGGGTTGAAAAGTACCCACCCCAACATGAAGTGTGACAAAGGCATGCGGCAGTTGCGCCAGGATCTCCGGCGTGAAATGCAGGCCGGCCGTCGGTGCGGCAATGGCTCCATCGGCGCGGGAATAGACCGTTTGATAACGCTCGCGGTCCATGGGCTGGTCATCGCGACCCATGTAATGCGGCAGCGCCAGATGGCCATGGCGGTCTTCATCCACGGGTCGATCGAATTCGAGCAGGCGATCACCGTTTTCGAGAACTTCCACCACGGTACCCGTGGCGTCGCCAATGGCCACCGTGTGGCCGGGGCGAAACTTCTTGCCCGGTTTGACCATGCAGCGCCAACGGGTGGGTGTGAGCGGCTCGACGCGCAGCACTTCGCGCGTGCCGTCGTTGGAAAAAAAGCGCGCCGGGACCACGCGGGTATCGTTCAGCACCAATAGGTCACCCAGCTTTAGGTAGGCAGACAGATCGCTGAAGCGGCGGTGTTCGATGGCACCGGTGTCCCGATGCACGACCATCATGCGGGAGGCGGCGCGGTCCGGGAGGGGCTCGCTGGCGATCAGTTCCGGAGGCAGATGGTAGTCAAAATCAGCGGTCAGCACGGTGGGGAAATCTCAGATAGGCGGGTGATGGGAAGGAAACACCTCCATGCTTGACCAAATTCAATCACTTCTCACGTTGAAACCTGCCCCCAGCCTGCAATCACGAACTTAGAACCAGATCAAACCATGAGCCAAATCGTTCCTCTCCTCAGTTCCGGCGTCGCCGGCCCTCTCGGCGTTATCCACCTCCCCCGCCTGTGGCTAAAGTCCTCCCTCGCGGCGGCGGGCAAGCTCCATCCTGACTATCCTGCTTGCGGCAAAGGTTATGACGGCATGACCCTGGCTGCGCTGGGAATCAAGGAAGGCGACTTCCTCGACTTCATCAAGACGAAGAAGCCCAACTACCCGCAAGTGGAAGCGTGGGTCAAGGCGTACCCGGGTGTGAAGCTAACCAAGGCGGACATCTACAAGCACAACCAGACGATCCTGGGTTACATTCACGACGACGCCACCCGCAAGAGCATCCTCTCCGCCAGCGCTCTGCCAGATGACGGCAGCGTGAATCCGGGCGCTGTGGATCTGAATAATCTCGACGATTGGCAGACGCTGTGGGCGGCTGAGATTCGGTAAGACGTCCATCTCGCATTCGCCATGCGGATCCCTCACCCTCTCCCCCGTTCCGGGGGCGAGGGAACATGACTATTGGACCACCTTCATCCAGCGGAGGCGGAACTCGCGATTCTCTTCCATCAAT
>JAXMIV010000409.1:0-3721 GCA_034377045.1 Prosthecobacter sp.
GATCCAGGTTGGGCGGCATGCGCGCCAGTTCACCGAGAGATTCCGCGCCCGCATCGTTCACCGTAAAGTACTGAGCGCGTGCGTCTTCAGGCCCGCCCTTGCTATTGCGGTCGTGGCAGGCGTAGCAATTCAGGCGGTTCATCTGCCAGTCCACCTTTTCGGCAACGGTCAGGGCAGGGGAGGCGTCCTTTTGAATCGCGACGATGGCGAGACGCAGCGCGCGCTTTTGCAGATCATTCAGATCAAAACGCGGGGTGCCGGAGGGCTGCGTAGCGCCCAGGCAGCCGGCGTCGATCTTGATCTCCTTGAGCGGCTTATAGACGATCGCTTTCGGCTTGTTCTCGACCTGATGACAGGTGGCGCAGCCTTGCTGAAAAAAGATCTCGCGACCCTTTTCGATGCCCTGTTTCGGCAACTTCAGCGCCGCGCGTTCAACCGCTTTTTCTGAACTCCGTCCGATGTGCAGATACGCCGCGACATCCGCGGCCTCCTGCTCGCTCAGGTGCAGTCCCGGCATGCGGCCCGCGGGCCGGTGGGCCAGCGGATCGTAAAGGAAATTCGCCAGCGCGTTCGCGTTATAAGCATCCGCCAGGGCGATGGGTACGGAGCCCAGGCCGGGCTTGTCCAAAACGGCATCCGCCGCCAGTTTCGCGGGGCGAAAATCGGTCGCCGGTTCATGGCAGGCCACGCAGCCAACTTTGTGGTAGAGATCCTTGCCCCGCGCGGCATCACCGGCGGGCATGCGCTTCACCTTTTGTTTCATGGCGCTCAGGTATTCCGTCAGCGCCTCCACCTTCTCGGCATCCCCAGGTTCACCGGCAAACAGGCCGGGCATCTGCGTGCCGCGTTTGCGATGCTGCGGACTGCGGATCATCAGCCACAACGTGTCCGCATCCAGCCGCGAACCGACGCCGGCGAGGTTTGGGCCCGGTTTCGGCGTCAGCCGCTCTTGCCACGGTTTCGGCGCCGCATGGCACGCCGTGCAGTTCAGCTCCGCGAGCAACAGATAACCGCCCCCCGTCACATGCTCATCCGGATCTTCGGGCAGATTGTACTGATCAAAGTTAGGCACATACGCATGGTTGATCGGCTCCGCCTGCAGCGGGTGCCCTTCCGCGTCGCCGCAAAAGATCACCAAAGGCGCGAGAACAAACAGCAGCTTCCGGCACTTCATGAGGATTCGCTTAAAGACCCATCTTCGCGCGCTCGGCATCCAGAGCCTTGATCCACGGCGCGATGAAGTGCCCGCTGTCGTGATAGGTGCGGCCGCTGTACATGTTCTTGTCGATCACGGAAGGAGCGTTGACATAAATGCCGCCGCAGATTTCCAGATCGAATTTGCACTTGGCGACAGTCGCCATTTTGAGGCCCTGAACGATGCCGGCGCGGGCCGGAATCTCAACCCCGTGGCACACGCTCGCGCACGGCTTGCCCTGCTCCCAGAACCATTTCGTGATCTTCAGCAGGTCCTCGTCCTCGCGGATGTACTCCGGCGCCCGCCCACCGCTGAAGAAGATGCCCACATACTCCTCGGGCTTGATATCCTTAAAGGCGATGTCCGCATCGATGGTGTAGCCTTCCCACTCCTTGGTGATCGTCCAGCCCGGCTTCACCTCATGCAGCACCATCTGGTACTTCCGTTTTTCCGGCGCTGCGACCACCGGCTTGTACCCGCCTTCAATCAAGCGGTAAAAAGGATACAGCGTGTCCACGGTCTCCGTGGCATCACCAATAACAATGAGGACTTTGGCTTCTGGCATGATAACAATGGCTCCTGACTTGATAATTGAAATTTGAAAATTGATAATTCTAGTTAGGCCAGACCCGCGGCCACTTCATCCAAATACCCCTTCGCCCTCGCCATCTCCGCCGTCACCTCCGCCGCCGTCGGCAGAATCGGCACGCCGCGCGGTGTGTGGTGCATGAAGATCTCCGTCGGCCCCATGAAGTTGATCTCCTTCAGCGCCTTCACCAGTGGCTTCCAGTCCAATTTGCCGCGTCCCGGCATCTGCTCAAGTTCCTCCTCCTTCGGCATTGGCTTGAAGAAGCCCTGACCGCGTGCCCACGCATAAAACAGCGTCAATTTGCCACCGCAGTGCTTGATCAGATCGGCCAGCAATTCCGGCTCCTGCGGCAAATGCGCCGGCGCCAGGGCGATGCCGATCCCCGCGATGTCCCGCGTCATGTCCGCCAGCCAGCGCAGCGAATCCGGCGTGTCGATCAGATTGTTCACGTGGTTCTCGATGCCCAGCGTCACGCCGTTCTCCGCCGCCATCGCCGCGTGCGGCTTCATCTTTTCCACGAAACCCTGCACGTTCTTTTTGAGCTGTTCCGGGCTGACCTTGTAGTCACCCGCGCCGCCGCTCACGATGATGTTGCCGCCGAGCTTCTTCACGATCCTGACCTCTTCGTCGAGGCCATAGGGCCCCAGATCATACCGCGTCGTCCCGCCAAAGCCGACGCCGTGCGCCTTCAGCATCTCAGCCACCTTCTCATGGCCCAGCGCATCCATCTCCTCCCGCTGCGTCCCATGCTTCTTCGGCCAAAGCTCAATGACCGTCGCCCCCGTCTTCTTCACTTCCGGCAGAATCTCCGCCAAAGGCAGGTTCCCGTACATCGCCGAGGCCAAAAGGTAATTCAGCTTCCAAGCGGCGGCCTTCTCCGCCGCCAGCCCCAACCCCGGCGCCGCCGCCATCGCCGTAACCGTTTGCAAAAAATGACGTCGCTTCATGAGGGTAATAATATTCTCGACTGCCCCATTAAACGACCTTCCCCACGCCTCGTCATGCAGAGTTTAATTTTCCATCTTCAGCTTTTGCGGCGTGTCGCTCAATTTCTCCCATGCGCACATGACAGTCTTCACCCAAAAACTCACATTTTCACCCCACTTGGCATGGAGCATTTGAGGAAACGCCGCAAAAATCACCAATTTTCAGACATGGGTTGGCGGACTCGGCCAAGATTTAACCAAAAAAGACCAATCTTTGCCTTGCCATTTCTCCATTCGGCAGCAATTTGAGGCCGAAATTGCAATCTTTGACCCGCCAACTTTCCAACCATGTCAGCTACCACCAAACTTGACGGCGCCCAAGCGCTTGTGACCGCCCTTGGGGACATGGGCATTGAATACGTGTTCGGATACTCCGGCGGCGCAGCTTTGCCGATTTTTGATGCCCTTGAAACCGTGAAGACGAAGATGAAGTTCATCCTCGTGCGCCATGAGCAGGGCGCGGTGCACATGGCTGACGGCTATGCGCGGGCCACCGGCAAGCCGGCCGTGGTGCTGGTGACCTCCGGCCCTGGCGCGGGCAATACCGTGACCGGGATCATGACCGCCATGATGGACAGCGTGCCGATGATCGTGCTCTGTGGCCAGCAGGTGACTTGGATGCTCGGCAAGGATGCCTTCCAGGAAGCGGACATCTACGGCATCACCGCCCCCGTGGTGAAGCACAGCTACTTGGTGAAGAACGGCAACGACCTGCCGCGCATCGCCCGTGAGGCCTACCACATCGCCACCACGGGCCGCCCGGGTCCGGTGCTCATTGACATTCCCAAGGACATCAGCCAGGGGCCCTTCACCGGCACCTTCGATGACCCGATGGATCTGCCCGGCTACCATCCGGAGGAGGCTTTCAAGATTGATGCCCGCGCCGTGCAGGAAGCCGCCAAGCTGATCTCCCAGGCCAAGCGTCCGGTGATCCTGGCAGGGCAGGGGGCG
>JAXMIV010000410.1:0-6316 GCA_034377045.1 Prosthecobacter sp.
CACTGGATGCGCAGGGAGGTGAGGTGGGCCATGGGACTGCGGCCGAGTTCCTTCCAGCAGAGACGGCGAAAGTGCTCCGGACTCACATGGGCCGCGTGCGCCAGCGAGGCCAGTGTCCAATCTTCGGCGAGATCTTCGGCGACCTTCTGCCAGAGGAGGCGCAGGCGCTCGTCCTGCCGCCAAGGCTGGGAGAGCCGGCGGACTTCGTGATGGGCTAGCTCCAACCAATGATGCAGGGCGGCGGGGTCGCGCGCGTCTTCCCATTCGGCGCGCAAGCCGTCCCAGATACGCCGCCACTGCTCCGCCTGAACCTGGATGCGAACGGGAGAAGCGGCGCTAACTAAAGGTGCGACAAAGAGGGGCTCGTCATAGCGGACCCAACAAAAGCGCCAGAGTTTGCCCGGAAGGGCATGAAAGGCGATGGGCACGCGCGGCGGCGCGAGGCAGGCCCAGCCGGCATTGAGAGTGGTCCAGCGGCCGTCGAGCAGGACACGGCCCGCGCCTCCCACACAAATCATGGCAAAGCTGCCCTGGGGCCGCAGGCGCACCCGCTGATAAGGATGCCGTGCCTCGTCGAAGCCCAGCCGCGCGATGCGATGGACGGCCAGGGCCTTGCAGTCGGAACTCTCCAGCACCCAACGTTTGGTACGCGCGCCATCGACCGTCGATTCGCGAAGCGGAGCGGGCAGGGAGGGCATGGTGAGGCCGGTGCTGACTAGCCCAACAGGAGGACGGTGCAACTGCGCGCGCCATGCGCACCGACGACCAGGCATTGCTCGATGTCGGCGGTCTTGGAGGGGCCGGCGAGGAAGACGCCGAAGTCGGACTCGGGCGCCTTCAGGCGGGCGTAGGCCTGGTGCATGGTGGCGACGAGTTCGGTGACCGGCAGGACCACGACCAGGTGCTCGGCGATGAAGGGCAGGACGCGATGCGGGCCGAGGGCGGCTTCATCAAGCCAGACCGCGCCGTTTTCGCAGACGCCGAAGCGGCCAGGGACAACGGCGGTGTGGATGCCATCGAGGGCATGGGGATCGGAGATGGTTGCTAAATGGATGCTTCCAGTTAGGCCGGAAACTGTGGAAGCAATGAGTGCCGAGGCGGGGACGTTTGCCTCCACCCAGGCGATGGCATCGGTCAAGTCGGCGCCGCGAATCCAGCGGGCGCCGATGAGATCCAAGGTGGCGGTGAAGGCCTCCAAACTCGGAGCTCCTGAGACGGCGTGCAGCGAAGCGAGGTCGGGCAGGGGCACTTCGGCGTAAGGGGCGGAACGGACGGCTTTGAGGATTGCGGCGCGGCTCGTGCTCACGGTTTTTGGGATTTGTTTTTGTTGCGATACCAGGCTCCAAACGACTGTGGAGGCGCGGAAGGCAGATCGCGATGGCGGGTCCAGGGATCAAGCTTGAGAAGATTGACCAGGGGCAGAAACTTGCGCATGAACCAGCCGCCCGTGCGGTACAGCCAGGGATGGGCAAAAGCAAAGGCGGTTAGGCGCATGGCGATCTTTTTCAATTTAGGCGCGTGGCCTTCCTGGGTGATTTCCTGCCGCCATTTGAGGAGCTGGCCGTGGATGTCGATCTTGACCGGGCAGACGGCAGTGCAGGAGCCGCAGAGGGTGGAAGCAAAGGGCATCGAGGCATGGCGGGCGCCATCGACATTTGGCGCCAGGATGCTGCCGATGGGGCCGGCGATGAAGTAGCTGTAGCTGTAGCCGCCGCTACGCCGGTAGACGGGACAGGTATTGAAGCAGGCAGCGCAGCGAATGCAGGCGAGCGATTTGCGGAAATCCGGCCGGGAAAGCTGCCGGCTGCGGCCATTGTCCACAAGCACGATGTGCATCTCCTGACCGGGATGTGGCCTAACAAAATGCGAAGTGAAGACAGTGCTCGGCTGGCCGGTGGCGCTGCGCGCCAGGAGGCGGATGAAGACGCCGAGGTGCTCCTGTTTGGGAATCAACTTTTCGATGCCCATGCAGGCAATGTGCACCGGGGCGAGGTGGGCGCCCATGTCGGCGTTGCCTTCATTGGTGCAGACGACGAAGCCGCCGGTTTCGGCGATGGCGAAGTTGACACCGGTCAGCGCGGCATCGGCCTGGAGAAAATGACCGCGCAGATGCTGGCGGGCCGCTTCGGTCAGAGCCTGGGCGTCGTCAAGACCGGCGGGGGTACCGAGGTGTTCATGAAAGATGTCACCAACCTCTTTGCGCTGGAGGTGAATGGCCGGCATGACGATGTGGCTCGGCGGTTTTTGATCGAGTTGCACGATGCGTTCGCCCAGATCGGTGTCGATCACTTCGACACCATGAGCCTGCAGATGGGCGTTGAGGTGGCATTCCTCAGTGAGCATGGATTTGCTTTTCACCAGATGGCGGGCGCCGCGCTTTTGCAGAATGTCCAACACGATGCGGTTATGCTCATCGCCATCGCGCGCCCAATGCACCTGAATGCCATTGGCTTCAGCCTTGGCGGTGAACTCCTCGAGATAGTGGGCCAGACGAGACAACGTGTGCTCCTTGATTTGGGAGGCGGCTTCGCGCAGTTGTTCCCATTCGGGAACACGGGCGGCCACGCGATCACGTTTCATGCGCACCATCCACAGCGTCTGGTCGTGCCAGGCCGCGCGGGCCGGATCACGCAGAAACTCATGCGCGGCGGCGGCGTGGTCAGAGGCAGGCTTGGCAGAGGTCATGATCTCAATGGCTGGCTGGCGAGAATCTCGGCGATGTGGATGGCTTTGGCCCGCGCGCCGCTGCGGCCCATGAGTCCCCCGAGATGCATGAGGCAGGACATGTCGGTGCTGGTGATGAATTCGGCACCGTGACTGAGATGATCTTGGATGCGATCCCGCCCCATCGCCACGGAAACATCCGGCTCAAAAACGGCGAAGGTGCCGCCGAAGCCGCAGCATTCGTCCGGCCGGTCCAGGGGTACCAGTTCCAGGCCTTGCACGGCGGCCAGGAGTCGCGCTGGCTTGGAGAAATCCGTGATCATGCACTCACTTGGACGTGCCAGACCGAGACCTCGCAGGCCATGGCAGCTCTGATGCAAACCGACCCGGTGCGGGAACTGGGCGTTGAGGCGGCTCACGCGATCCGCGGGAACGATGTCATGGAGAAACTCCGTCAGTTCATGAATGCGATGAGCCAGCGGATCATGACGAGCCTCAAGCTTTTCCTTGAGGTGAAGCAGGCAGCTCGCCGAAGGCGAAACGATGTGCTCGTAGCTTTCAAAGAGCTTCGAGAAGGTGCGAATGAGATCGTCGCCCATGGCCGCGTAGCCGGAATTTGACATCGGTTGTCCGCAGCAGGTCTGGCCTTCCGGAAAGCCCACCTCATAGCCGAGGCGTTCGATGATGGCGACGGTCGCCTGGCCCACGTGTGGGTAGAGCTGGTCGATGTAGCAGGGAATGAAAAGGCCAATGGTCATGTCTCGAATGCGCGAAGAGCAGAGGCTAAAGAACGTGGCGAGTCTAGAATATTCAGCGGCGAAACTGGATTTCTCGGTGATGGCGCGGCGTAATTTGGCAGATTCTTTGACGCAACTCCTGTTAGGCAAGCGTGATTGGGACGGCAGATGCGATGTCATCCGTGCAGGGTACATGTGGTGCCGCTGTCGATATCAGGTGCATCCAAATCATCCTTCACTTTATGAACATCCGAAAAAATACCCTCATGCTCGCCGCGATCGCGGCATTTGGCATGATCGCCTCCAGTTGTGTGGTCACTGAACCTGGCTATGCGGAGGGGCGGCCTCATGGCTATGCCTCATCCCAAAGCTACGCCAATTATTCCGTGACCTTGGGCGATGGCTATGCCGGCCGTGGCTACTACTATGGCCCGCCGAACACCCGCTATTACAGCCGCCAACCGGGCGTGACGTACTACAGCAGCCGGGAATCGGTGCCGCAACGGTATTGGAGCGGGACGACCTCGAGTCATGGTCCCGATCATCGCTCCAGCAGCTACCGGCATGAAGTGCGCACCACGAGCGTGCCAACCACGAACTACACCCTGTCATTGGGTGATGGCTATGCGGGGCGCGGCTACTATTACGGACCCCCAAATACCCGCTATTACGACGAGAGGCCGGGCGTGACCTATTATCGCGACCGTGATTCCGTGCCAAGCCAGTATCGGACGCAGACAACCCTGCGCATCGGCAACTGAGGCCACGGACATTTAAGCACGGTGTTGCGGCTCGGCGAAATGCCGGGCCGCTCTTCGTTTACAGCAGAGGCTTCAGGGTGGTGAGAAGTTCGTCGATCATCTCCGGTGTGTGGGTGGAAAAGACGGCGAAGCGCATCACGCCTTCCGGACCGAGACCGGAATAAGCAGCCAGGTGAGGAACGAGAATGCCGCGTTGGCGAAGCTCCTGGTGCAGGCGCTTCATGTTGGCGGCGTCGCCTATGACGACGCCCGTTTGGGCGGCGGGCGTGTCAGGCACCTCCAGGCCGAGGGCGCGCAGGCCGGTGCGGAGGTGGGTGGCATTGGCACGGACTCGCAGGCGCCAGGATGGATCGCGAGCGACGAGTTCGAGAGCCTTCGCGGTGCTGCCCGCCACGGCGGCTGCCGGGGCACTGGCGCCCTCGAAATAGTGCGATTTGGCGCGGATTTCGTGGATGAATGCCTGAGACCCGGGGATGATGCCGCCGAAGCCGCCGAGGGCCTTGGCCAGCGTGCCGCCGACCGTGAGGGTGATGCCGTCAGCGCGGGCCGTGCCGGTGTTCACCTCAGGCCAAAGGCCGTGGTGATCGAATAGCCCGCGACCTGCGACGCCGAGGACGCCGAAGCCATGCGCGTCATCGAGCATCAGCACGGCGGGTGCAAAGGGAGCCAGTGCGTCGAGGTAGTCCATCACGGGCGCCAGCGTGCCGGTTGGCGGCGCTACGGCATCGGCCATGACGAGCGGCACGCCGCTGGGCGGAAGATGGCGCCGGATTTGCGCTTGCAGGTCAGCAGGATCACGTGAGTCAAACGTGTGACAGGGAAGACCCGCCGATTTGGCGGCCTCGATCACGGAGAAGTGCGCCGTCGCTTCGACCAAGACGGTCGTGATCTGCGCGGCGAGGGTTTGAATCAGCACGTGGTTCGAGGCGTAACCGGAGGAAAAATAGAAGGCGGTCTCGGTCCCAAAAAGCTTCGCGGCTCGTTGCTCCACCTCCAGCACCGGGGCGATGGTGCCAAAGCCAGCCCGGGTCGTGCCGCTGTGGACGCCATATTGCCTGAGGGCCTGGACGCCGGCCTCGATGACCTCGGGGTGACCGTGAAGGCCGAAGTAACTGGTGCCGCCAAAGTACAGGTAACGCCGGCCGTCGATGGTGACATGCGCGCCGGGAGGGCTTTGCATGAGCGGAGGGGAGACCGGCGCGAGGGGCATGGGATCAGCGGCGGACTCACTTGGCCCGCGGTGGTTACCCCGTAAGGACTCGAACCTTAAACGAGAGAATCAAAATCTCCTGTGTTACCATTACACCACGGGGTAGTCGGTGACGACGACCAAAATACAGGTGGCGGACACGGTTGCAACCGGTGCGGCGAAATTTTTGCTTCATGGTTCGGCCTTCGACCGACGCAGGCGCCCAAAGAGGGCGAAGAATCCGCATTTCCTCTTGCCCATGGTATGCCGACTGCTTAGAAAGGGCGGATGCAAACCTGCAAACGCTACTTTTTCCTGTTGGGCGCGGCCGGACTCCTTCTCGGGGGATGCAACAAAGGCGGCGGCGGCGCGGATTCGATCTTGGTGGGTGAATATGCCTCCCTCACCGGCAAAGAAGCCACCTTCGGCATTTCCTCCCATGAAGGCACCCTCCTGGCGATCAAGGAAATCAACGCTGCGGGCGGGGTCCTGGGCAAGCAGCTCAAACTTCTGACGGAGGACAATCAGTCCAAGGCCGGCGAAACGGCCAACGTGGTGAACAAGCTGATTTCCAAGGACGGTGTCATCGCCGTTCTCGGTGAAGTGGCCTCAAGCCGGTCCCTGGAAGCGGCGCCGATCTGCCAGCAGAATGGCATTCCGATGATTTCCCCGGCTTCCACCAATCCGAAGGTGACTGAAACCGGCGACTTCATCTTCCGGGTCTGCTTCATCGACCCGTTTCAAGGCACTGTGATGGCGAATTTCGCCACGAACACGCTGAAGGCCAAAAAGGTGGCGGTGTTTACGGACGTGAAGAGTGATTACAGCAAAGGCTTGGCGAAATTCTTCAAGGAAGGCTTCCTCAAGGCCGGCGGTCAGATCGCCGCCGAACTCGACTTCAACGGTGGCGACAAGGACTTCAAGGCGCAGCTCACCGCCATCAAGTCAGCCGCCCCTACGCGGTG
>JAXMIV010000411.1:0-2744 GCA_034377045.1 Prosthecobacter sp.
CCTTCAATTCTTCGTCGAAGTATTGCAGCGCATTCTTGATCGGCAGCGGGACGCCGCCGCCGAGGGCGCAGAGGCTGGTTAGCTCCCTGGTTTCGAGAAGGTCGTTGATGAGCGTGCGGTCGATCTTGTAGCTGTCGTCGCTGCGGGCTTTGGCGATCAATTCTTTGCCGCGGGTGCTGCCGAGGCGGCAAGGGAAGCATTTGCCGCAGCTTTCGTCGGCGGTGAACTGGAAGAGATGCTGGATGTACTCGATCATCGGCAACGAGCGCGGGATACTGACGACGCCGGCGTGGCCGAGCAGGAAGCCGGCCTTTTTGAAGCTCTCGAAATCGACGGTGAGTTGGTCAATGTGCGACACCGGAACGATGCCGCCGAGCGGGCCACCGATTTGGATGGCTTTGATGTCGGTTTTGAACCCGCCCGCCAATTCAATGACGGTGCTTAACGGTGTGCCCATGGCGACTTCGTAGATGCCGGGTTTGGCGAAGTGAGAGTCGAGCGAGAGCAGTTTCGGCCCCGTGGACTGCGGCGTGCCGATCTGCGCGTAAGCTTTGCCACCGAGGCTGAGGATGGCGTGGATGTTGGAGAAGGTTTCGACGTTGTTGACGATCGTCGGCTTGCGGAAAAGGCCTTCGCTGGTGGGGAACGGCGGCCGGGTGCGCACCTCCGGGCGTTGGCCTTCGAGGCTGGCAAGCAGAGCGGTTTCCTCGCCGCAGATGTAGGCTCCGGCACCCTTGATGGACTTCAGATTGAAGTTGAATCCGGTGCCGAGAATGTTTTTGCCGAGCAATCCGGCGGCGCGCAGATCCTGGATGGCTTCATTGATGATGGTGACCGAATCCGGATACTCTGCGCGGATGTAGAGGATGCCGTTCTCGGCACCTGCAAACCAACCGGCGACCATCATGCCGAGCAGGACGCTGTGCGGCTGCTGCTCCATGAGATACTTGTCGATGTAGGCGCCCGGATCGCCTTCGTCGGCATTGCAGACGATGTACTTCACGGCGCCCTCGGCGGCGCGGCAGGAAGACCATTTGAAGTGCAGCGGAAAACCCGCGCCGCCGCGTCCGCGCAAGCCGCTGTCCTTCAATTCGGCGCTGAGGGCATCATGATCACTCGTGGTGATGAGCTTTTTGAAGGGCGCGTAGTACTCGGCGATGCCGGGAAACTCGGCAGTGAGTTGGGCGGGCTGAAGATGGGAGACGACGGCGTAGCGGTCAGCGGAATCGCCCTGGCCAGTCTTGAAGAGATCCGCCAACGCCGCGTCGCTCTGACCAGAGTAGTTCTTGCCTTGATATTGCATGGCGCCGCCCTGGTGACAGCGGCCGAGGCAGCAGATGTGGCCGATTTCGTCCTTCCTGAAATGGGTTTCCAGCGTGTGGTGCAGTGTGTCCTGCGTACCGGCGCAAAGGCAGGCCGAGCCATTGCAAACGAAGACCTTCTTGCCCTCGTTTTCTTTTTTCAGGAAGTCGTAGAACGAAACCGCTCCCAGCGTCAACGCATCGCCAAAGAGGTGATCCGCACCCATTTGATGAACAACGTCATTCTGCTCCGCGGTGCCAGACTTCTCGGCAGCGTCGACCATGCGTTCGAAGACGTTCTTTTCGACGCCCTTGCGGAAGGAGAGAGCACTGAGATTTTTGGACATCTGATAGGGGGAAACTGACGCGCGTTTGGGGCACGAGTGGGGATCTTAATAATAACAGCCAGAACGATTCATGACGAGTACAAAGTCACCTTCTGACGGCGTCTCCTTTCAGGCCCCGCCCGGCAAAAGGCGCAAAAAGCTGAAAAAGCCATGACGAGGGAGAGATGTTGCGACAAAACAGGCCTCCTGGCGCTGTATGAATACGCCGCCGACCTTCCCCTCCGATGCACCGTTCCATCCTCGCCCTTCTTGTCTTGTCTACCCTCAGCGCCGCGGCTTATCCGGAGAAGACGCCTGATACCCCCGCCAACCGCCTGCTCGATCAGTATTTCGCGCAGCAAGTGACGGAGATTGAGCAGACGGGCGGCCTCAAGGACATCACAAGCGCGGCGGATTGGAAGGCGAAAGCGCCGGAATATCGGCGGCAACTGGCGGACATGCTGGGCCTCGATCCGATGCCGGCGCGGACACCGCTGAACGCGACCAAAACCGGCGAGATGAAGGGGGACGGCTTTGTCGTCGAGAACCTGCATTATCAGGCCGTGCCCGGCCTCTACGTCACGGCGAATCTGTACCGGCCGGAGAAGGTGGAAGGGCGGCTGCCGACAATCCTTTATGGGTGCGGTCATGCGCGTGTCGAGAAGAATGGCATTAGCTATGGCAACAAGACGGCCTATCATCACCACGGCATCTGGTTCGCGCGGCACGGCTATGTCTGCATGGTCATCGATACGGTGGAATTGGGGGAGATTCGCGGTGAGCATCACGGCACCTACAGCAAGGGCCGCTGGTGGTGGTTTTCGCGCGGGTACACGCCTGCCGGACTGGAAGCCTGGATGAGCATTCGCGGCCTGGATTATTTGGAAACACGGCCGGAAGTGGACAAGACCCGCTTTGGCATCACCGGCCGCAGCGGCGGCGGTTCCTATTCCTGGTGGACGGCGGCCCTTGATGAACGCATCAAGGCTGCGGCGCCCACCGCCGGCATCACCAGTCTGCGCAATCACGTGGTCGGCGGCACGGTCGAAGGCCATTGCGATTGCATGTTTGCCCTCAACACCTACCGCTGGGATTATGACAGAGTGGCGGCGATGAT
>JAXMIV010000412.1:0-3040 GCA_034377045.1 Prosthecobacter sp.
AGGAGCGAGTTGCGGTTGGATGGGACCAAAGGCGCGTTGCTCACGTGCACCGATGGCCGGTGCGCCGGAGACGTTCACGCAGACCAGCAGCATGAGGCACAAATGGAGAAACTTTATTCTCATAGGAACACCTGTGAAAACCACCTTTCGGAAAACTGTTGATGGTTCCGTTGCGTTGGCGATGCGTTCATGGCGACTCCTGCGGACAGTGTTTTTTAACGTTTAATATTTCGTGACTCATCGGCTGGGGATCGTTCTGGCGTCTCGCGACATACATCTTATGCCGCATGAATCGCCTCGGCGGTGCGTCTGGCGGAGAGAGTGGATGCGTCCTGACCCCAGGGGAGGGCATCGTAGGCAGCTCCGGCGAAATGAACACGACCCACGGGCTGAATGATGTGAGGCCAGATTTTCGCCAGTTTGCCGAGCGGAAACGCCGTGCGCTCGCAGTTCAAGGCCAGCGGTTCCTCTTTCCACCATTGGTGCACAATGCATTGCTCGATGGTATCCTTGTTCTTGCCGGGATAAAACTGCCTGAATGCGGCGAGCACCTCCTCCGGTGTCTGCGCGGGCAGGCCCGTGCCCATGAGCACACAACTGTCTCCGGGCACTTCACTGGCGCATTCATAGACGAGACCCATGTTCCTGTTACCACTGACAAGATTGATGCTCGGCACGGTGTCGCCCTCCCAGAAGCGGGTCTTCGCCTGCAACAACACGCGGGAGCCCATGCTCATGGTCGTATTCTCAAGGGCAAACTTTTTACCCTCCGGCCATCCCGGCGTCATCTTGATGCTCGCGACCATCAGCGGCGATACGGAAAAGACGACATGATCAGCCTTGAGCGTTTGCGGTTTGGCATCCGGGCCGTCCGTAAAGGTGACCGTTGCCGATGTGGCATCATGGTCCACTGCTGAGACACGGCAGTTTTTGTGCACACGATCACCGAGGTGCTGTGCAAAGGTGTCCGGCAACCGTTGATTGCCGCCTTTGAGTCGGAAGACGTTGCGATGGAACACGGGCAACCCGCGCTTCTGCACGATCGCCTCCTGCCAGATGCGAAACAGGGCGGAGACATCGCCATCGCCCGGCGGTTTTTTCCTGGTGCTCAAACGTCCTCCACCACCGAACTCGCGCGCAGCTTCTGACGCTCCCTTGCCGGCCATCCAGTCGCCGACAGTGATGTGATCGAGATCATCCAGTCCAACACCCAAGGGCTGATACTCGTCCTTGAACTTCCCGGCCATGGTTCCGAAGTAGAGACGCGCCATCTCGGTCCAGCCATGCTCCTGCATGTAGGCAACTTCACTCTCATTGAAGCCGAACTCGCGTTGCGTCTTTGCATCAGCCAGTTCCTCTTCGGTGCGCCACTTGCCGCGAACCACGCGATACATGGCGTCGCGCCGGTGGTATTCGAGCACGGGCAGGTCAAACTTCCGCACCCAGTGGCGATAGGCTTCATAGCCCGGATTCACAAACTGCTCTGCACCGACATCGGCATAGAGTCCATCCGGCAGTGGATCGTAAATGGTCTTTACATGGCCGCCCGTGCGCTTCGATGCCTCAAGCAACGTCACATCATGACCGCGCTCCATGAGATCAAAGGCGCAGCTCAGTCCACCGATACCACCACCTATGATGATGACTTTTTTCTTCGCCGGTTCTGCCGCGTGGATGTTAGTGGCACTGGCAACGAGCGCACCGGTGGTGGTCTTGAGCATCTTGCGCCGGGTGATGGAGGTGTGGGTGGCTGGCATGATGTGTGTTTGGACGGTTGATTACGGGATGAATCGAGGAAAAAATATTCGGGGTTCTCATGCAATGATCTCCTTGATCACCCGGCACGATTTCACACCCACGAGTTTCTGGTTCAGTCCCTGGAAGGGATAGGTCAGTTTGTTGTGATCAAGCCCGAGCTGTTGCAGGATCGTCGCGTGCAGGTCGCGGGCGAGCACCTTGTCGAGCACGGCGTTGTAGCCGATGTCGTCAGTCTCGCCATAACTGATGCCGCTTTTGATGCCGCCGCCGGCCATCCAGATCGTGTAGGCATCCACATGATGATCGCGTCCCGGTGATTTCGCGGCCACGCCGCCCCGGTTTTCCTGCATCGGTGTGCGGCCGAACTCGCCGCCCCATATCACAAGCGTGTCTTCAAGCAGTCCGCGCTGCTCCAGATCAAGCAACAGGGCGGTCATTGGTTTGTCCACCTCCTTGCATTTCTTGGGCAATGCATCGTCAAGTCCGCTGTGATGATCCCACACCCAGTCGAAGAGTTGCACGAAGCGCACGCCGCGCTCGACGAGACGCCGCGCAAGCAGGCAGTTGTTGGCGAAGCTCTCCTTGCCCGGTTCGGTGCCATAAAGCTCATGGATGTGTTTCGGTTCCTTCGTGATGTCCATCGCCTCGCTGGCGGACATCTGCATGCGGAAGGCCATCTCATATTGCGCGATGCGCGTCACGGTCTCGGTGTCGCCAAGCTGCTCATAGGTGCGCTGGTTGATCTTCTTCACCGCATCGATCACACTGCCGCGCAGGTTGCGGTTCATGCCCGGTGGATTTGAAAGATACAACACAGGCTCGCCTTCACCGCGACACTGCACGCCTTGATACACACCGGGCAGGAAGCCGCTGCCCCACGCCGCCTTGCCGGCATCGGGATTTGAACCGCCGGACAGCAGCACGACAAAGCCAGGCATGTTTTCGTTATCGCTGCCGAGACCATACAGGCTCCATGCGCCGAGGCTTGCGTTGCCAAGATTCTGGCTGCCGGTGAGCGCGAGCAACTGCGCGGGTGCATGATTGAACTGGTCGGTCTGCATCGACTTGATGAGGCAGACTTTGTCCATCACGCTCTCAAAATGCGGCAGCCGGTCGGATATCCATTGCCCGGTCTTTTTCTCCTGATGAAACGGAAAATACGGCCCCAGCAGCTTCGGCGTGCCGCGGATAAAAGCGAAGCGCTTGCCTTCGAGAAACTCCTTCGGGGTTTCCTTGCCATTGAGTTTCACGAGCGCGGGCTTGTAGTCGAATAACTCCAACT
>JAXMIV010000413.1:0-10487 GCA_034377045.1 Prosthecobacter sp.
GGCCTATCACGTCTTTGCCGGGCCGCTGGCTCCGGACCATTGGTACGCCAATTTGGAAGAAAGTGGCGGGCGCGTACTCGGCGAAGCCTGCCACTTCTTTGATTTCACCTGCTTCTTGTTAGGCTCCGCGCCGGTGAAAGTGACCGCCCAGACGGTGGGGCGGCCGGCGTTTCCGGATTCCGTCACCGCGCAGATCGAGTTTGCCGATGGCTCTTCCGCCCAGATCATTTATTCGGCGGAGGGCGACTTTGCCTTTCCCAAGGAAAGCTTCCGCATCTTCGGCAGCGGCTTTGTGGCCGAGTGCGAAAACTTCCAGCGCCTGACCCTGTATCAACGCCGCAAGCCAACGGTGAAGAAATTTCACAGCAAAGGTCATGCGGAGGAAATGGCGGCCTGGCTGGCCTTCCTCAAGGACGGCGCGCCGCATCCGCTGCCGTATGCCCAAGCGCGCCAAAGTACGGCGCTGACGCTGGCGGCGCTGGACAGCATTCGCGAAGGGTGCAGCGTGCCCTTGTAGGCCGGGCCCCAAAAAATGAACGCGAACGCTGCTGCGAAACTCCGCTGGTACGTGCACCGCTTGCGGGCCATGAGCCCGACGGAATGGCGCCACCGCTTTGCCGACAAGTTCCGGCACGCCACCCAGCAGCGCCACCTTCGCCGCATCGCCGTGGCGCAATGGGACAGCACGCGCGCCGCCGCACCCCGCCTCCCCGATCCCGCCGCCGCGCCGCAGGCCCTGCGCGACCAATTGGCGGAAGACGCCCGGGGCTTGCAGCAGGGGCATTGGCAGCTTTTTGGCTGGAAGACCGTCGATGTCGGCGCGCCGCCGTGCTGGCATCGCGACGCCACCTGCGGCGTAGTCATTGACCCGGCGGTCCCCTCGCACCGTCTCAACCATCGACGCCTGCCGGACGGGGCCGATTCCCGCGCGATCTGGGAATTCAATCGCTGGGCGGAGATGACCCGGCTGGCCATGCATGGCTGGCTGAATGGCGACCTCGCCGCCGTGCGCACCGCTCAACGCTGGCTGGAGGATTGGTGCGATCGCAATCCCACCGGACGCGGCATCAACTGGACCAGCCCGCTGGAGGCGGCCCTGCGCCTGTTGAACTTCTGCTGGTTCGACGCCCTGGTCGGTGCGGCCGCGGCCCAGCCTGACGCGGCCCATCAGGCGATCCGTGAATCCCAGGCAGCTTTGGTAAACCGCATCGTACCCGCGCACGCGGCATGGGTCTGGCGTTACCGGTCTTTTGGATCTTCCGCCAACAATCATTTGTTAGGCGAGCTTGCGGCCTTGGTCGTGGCCGCAGCCCGGTGGCCGGGGCTTGCGAAGATCGCCTGCAGCGCGGAGGCGGCGTGGGAAAGCCTGGGCGCCGAGGTACTGCGGCAGTTCGCCGCCGACGGCGGCTCCCGCGAGCATGCCCTGCATTATCATCTCTTTGCCTGGGACATGGCCTGGCAGGCCGCGCGCGCCATCGGTTGCCGCGCGGGCGAGGTGCATGATCGGCTCACCCAGGCCGCCTGCTTTTTTCACGATCTGGCGCCTTCGGCGGAACCCTGGGACTTTGGCGATTCGGACGATGCCCAGGTTCTGCCCTTCCCCCTTCACCGCTCGGAGGCCGCCGGCGAATGGAAGTCCTGGATGCTAGGCGAGCCCGGCGCTCTGAAGTTTTGGCTGGGCGTCCCCCCAGTTCGCGGCAGCCGGACTGCCGCCGAAATAGCCTCCCCATGGCGGCGTTATCCAGAGGCGGGCATGGCCGTCTGCGAGATCGCGGACTGGAAGGTGCGGGTCGATGCCTCGCCGCTGGGTTTTGGCCCACTGGCCGCGCATGGTCACAGTGATGCCACGCACGTTTCCATTTGGGACGGCGACGCGGCCCTCTTGATCGATCCTGGAACCGGCGGTTATTTTGCGGCTCCCGAATTGCGCGCCCGGCTGGCCTCGTGGGCGGCCCACAATGGACCCCAGCCGGTCCAGGGTTTTCAAACTCCCCAACGAATCGGCGCCTTCCTCCAAGTACGCCACCACGCCACTCCTTCGCTGGCGATTCAGGACGACACGGCAATGGTGGAGTTTCACCATGAGCGCCACGCGTTTCGCCGCAGCGTCCGCACTGACGCTCAAGAAATCGAGATCACCGATTTCGAAGAAGCGGGTCTTCCCTTCAAAATCCTTTGGCAGTTCGCTCCCGCCTGCAAGGTCACCCCGGTTCGAAAAGGCGACCTCACCCGCCTGCGTATCGTTCGCGAAACGCACAAGTGGCTGCTGACGATTGACGCCGACTCACCTTCCCTTTCCCTGATGGAAACCTCGGTATCCCCCGCCTATGGCCGGATCGTGACCGCTGTGGCGCTGTCCGTGTCCTCAACCGGCGCTCTCCGTACGATCCTCAAGCGCCAGCCGTAGCCAGGCCTTCATCGAAGTCCGCACCGCGAAGGGAGTCCAGTTTTGGGTTCCCTTTTTCGTTTGCCGGCATTCACCACTGCGGCCGGCCGGCAATGTGCGCGAAGGCCTTCGACAGGGCTGAATTCAGCTCTTCCAACGTGGCCTGCTCAAGCTGCGGGTCCAGAGCCGCGGGTGCCGCCGCCTTGATGACGAGGCTCGAAGCGGGAACAAAGTCGGCTGCCGGAGCCAGTTGCACATTGACCGGTGGGCACTCAAACAAACTGGTGGGTGGCGGCATGGCAGACGTTTCCGCGGCAGGTGCTGCGGCACAGAGGCTGTCCAAAGCACCAAGCTGCGCTTCGACATCCCGGCATGCCTGCAGCAGGGTGGCCCGGACGCTCAGAAGGCGTTCCTTGGCTTGAAGCAGTTCGTTCATCAGCGGCGAGTTGAAGGGAAGTGCGGGGAAAGTCATGACCGAATTTTTTGAAATTTAACGCCAAAATTATAAATTTCAAACTTATCTGCATTGGCTGCGCTGATTTTCGCCCGGCTCTTTTCCAATCCTTCCCCCATCACAGTCCTCCATCCCCTTTGACTTCCGCTTGCCTTCCCGGCACAGATTTGGGCATCATAGCGTCATGAAAACTTCGCCGTGCCACCCGTACCGCAATCTCCCCCCACTGGTGGGTCTGGCCTCCTTTGAGCAGGCCGCGAAGCCCGGCATGGGCATCGACGCCAGTGTCGACCGCATCAAGCGCTACCACTTCGCCTTCAAGCGGCTGATGCAGCTCATGCAGGCCCGGCTGACCGCCGAGCCCATCTATGAACTGAAAATGGCCTTCAGCCTGCACAGCCACTACTGCGCCGAGCATGCCACGGCCATGCGCGAACGTGTGGCTGAGATGCGCACTCCGCCGCTGGGTTTGGACAAAATTCCCAATCCCCATCTCGAGACGTTTTTCTTGGAAATTCAAAATGCGCCCACGACCGAAGAACTGGTCACCGGCATCTACGGCTTTGCCTTCCCGGCCCTGCTGCGCGGCCTGCGCCGGCACATGGAAGAGACCAATCCATTGGCCGATCATCCCTCCGTGCGCCTCTGCCGCTTCGCCGCGATTGAGGTGGAGGAAGTGGCAAACTACGGCGCCAAAGCCATCGACGCACTCGTGGATCACGAACAACGCGCGGCGATGGAGCCGTGGACCCATCTGCTGGCCGCCCTGCTCGATGCCGCCGGCGACCTCGATGGCTCACAGCTCGCCGTGGCCAACGCCCTCTCACCGATTCATAGCGCCGCGCCCCTCACCTACGACAAGGTGCCGAAGCGCGACGACCGCTTTCCCGATCCCTACAACATGGGCGTCCATGCCGAGGAGTTCCTCTATGATCCGCGCTTTCGCAGCCGCGACAAGACCCTCATGATGTACTACAAGCGCCTGCGCGAAATCGACGTGCCGGAGATGATGGCCACCATTCTCACCGAGACGCCGGACAAGCCCTG
The DNA here is from genome assembly GCA_034377045.1 of Prosthecobacter sp. GTDB lineage: Bacteria > Verrucomicrobiota > Verrucomicrobiia > Verrucomicrobiales > Verrucomicrobiaceae > Prosthecobacter. The sequence goes on from JAXMIV010000413.1 coordinate 3,888, forward strand.
GGGTTATTACCGCGACATGACCCGCCAGCTTTGGGATGAAGCCCGCCACGCCATGATGGGTGAGGTCGGCTTTGTCAATCTCGGCATCGATTGGCCGAAGCACGTCATGGTGAACTTCACCTGGGCCCTCGGTCTCAACACCCAACTGCTGCCCTGGGAGCGCCACGCGGTGCTGTACTTCATCGAACAAGGCCTCATGACCAAGACCGGCAAGCGCTTCGAATGGGAAGTCGGCGCCGAATCCGGCGATGGCCTCAGCATGCTCTTCCAGGACTACGATTGGGCCGATGAAGTGCTGCATGCGCGCATCGGCCGCGATTGGTACGTCAGCCAGTTTGGCAATCAAAAGGACGCCATCGAATTTGGCAGCAACTGCTGGAGCAAGGTGCTGCAGAACTGGGGTTCCTGGCGCGACCAGGGCCTGACCCAGCACCGCAACTGGTGGCCCGAACTCTACCAAAGCTTCTGCGACCGCCAAGGCCTCCAACCCGACCCGGAAGCCCTGAAATACGCCACCACCTACGAGACCACGCGGGCGGATTTGGAAAAGCTGGCGGCAAGTGCGTGAGCGAGGACAAGGGGTTTTTAACCCCGTCCAATGCCGCCTCGACAGAAGCGAGCTGATCAGGGAACCGCCGGCTGTGTCTGTTGCAAAAACACAAACACGCCCTTCTTGTTCCCCACGACCACATCCATCTTGCCGTCCTTATTCACATCGCCAGGCGTCACCTGCGTGCCGACGCCGCTGTTGTCATCGATTTGATGCGGGATGAAGTCAGCGCCGCCTTTGCCGTCGCGCTTGATCTGGAACCAGTAGAGCACCGGCGGTGCGTTCGGCTCGTCGTCCTTCAGCGGGCCATGCGCCCAGCGCCGTTTGCCGGTCACTACATCGAGCACGCCATCGCCATCCACATCCGCCAACTGCATCGCGTGAAGCTGGGAGAATTTGACGCCGTGCGGGCTGTCCTCGGGCTTGCTGCCCATCAGCTTGTGCTCGCTGAACTTACCGTCTTCCTTCTGTTCAAACCAGCCGAAGCCGTAACCGTGGGCGTCGTAGCTGGTGATCACATCGTTGCGGCCATCGCCATTCGCATCATACACCAGCAGGAAGGAACCGCCGCGCGCATCGGGCAGCGTGAAGGGACCGGGATGAAAGGCCCAGTTCTTGTCCTCCTTCGTATCCGCCGGCTGCTCATACCAGCCTTCCTTGTCCAACAAATCGGCACGTCCGTCGCCATTAACGTCTCCCAGGCCATAACCATGAGTGTAGCGGAAGTATTTCTTGTCGTTCTCCGGTGACTTCGTCGTGATCGGCCGGAAGCGCGCTTTGCCAAAAGGATTCTTCCAATCAATCTCCGCATAACCGAGCTGGCCGCCCGTGTGGCAGATCAGTTCCGGCTTGCCGTCGCCATTCAGATCCTTGAGATCCGGCGACTCATTGTCCGTGACATCAAAAATCGAGTGCCGCGTCCACGCTCCCGGCTTGTTCTGCGGATTCTCAAACACCCAGGTTTCCTTGCCCGGCCACGAGTACACCAGGATGTCGCTCCAGCCGTCGCTGTTGAAGTCGTACGTGTAGGTCAGGAAATAATCGGAGTATCCCTTGCCCGGATCATACGGCTTCTCGGCGGGTGTGGTGTATTCCACGCGCTCCTTGAACTCCGGCCCCTTCCAAATGTACGGCCCCGCGCAGATGTCATTGTTCCCGTCGTGATCAAAATCCGCAAAGTGCGCCCCCTCCGCGACAAACTCCTCCGTCAGCGTGAACTTCTTGAAGGTCGGTTCAGCCGCGCCCGCAGCGCAGGCGATGGAGACAAAAAGGCAAAGCGATGAAATTTTCATGGTCGGAGTCTAAAGCAAACAGACCCCAGCCCGCCCATCTTGCAAGCCGTCATAACGGTGTCTTCATTCCGGTGGCTTGTGTCGGTCCCTTCTTTCACTACCAAACACAAACCCTGTTGCGATCCAAGTCGCCGCTTCGTAACCCATAGTGCCTGTGCTCCCCTCCCTCAACACCCTCAAACTTCCCGACCCCTGGCAGCACCAGGCCGTGAACCTCCTGCGCAGCGGGTCGGACGTGGTGGTGAGCGCGCCGACCGGGGCGGGCAAGACCTACATCTTCGAACTCCTCCACCAGTCCCGCCAGCTTCAGGGCCAGGCGGTTTACACGGTCCCCACGCGCGCCCTCGCCAATGACAAATTCGCCGAGTGGCAGGAGGCGAAATGGGACGTCGGCATCGCCACGGGCGACGTCTCGGAAAACCCCAACGCTCCCGTCATCGTCGCCACCTTGGAGACGCAGTTGGAAAAGCTCGTGCGCGGCGAAGGCCCCGCCCTGCTCGTGATCGACGAATACCAAATGATCAGCGACGGCGCCCGCGGCAGCCATTACGAGGCCGCCATCGCCCTGGCGCCCGCTGAGACGCGCCTGCTGCTGCTGAGCGGCTCCGTCGCCAATCCCGCTGACATCGTCGCCTGGCTGCGCCGCCTCGGCCGCACCGCCGAGGTCGTGCAGACCATCGAACGGCCCGTGCCTCTGGAAGAAGCCCCCTGGGAAGCCCTGCCGCAGCGCATGACCCGCAACTTCGAACACTTCTGGCCCAAGCTCGCCGCCGCCGTCATGCTCGCGGATCTCGCGCCCCTGCTCATCTTTTCGCCGCGCCGCAAAGAGGCCGAATCCATCGCCCGTCGTCTGGCGGCGGATTTGCCCGCAGGCGATCCTTTGCCGCTGACGCCGGAGCAGCGCGCCGTCTGTGGCAAGGAGCTTTCCACCCTGCTGGAAAGCCGCATCGCTTATCATCACAGCGGCCTTTCTTACGCGGCGCGCGCCGGCGTCATCGAACCGCTCGCCAAAGCCGGCCAGCTCCGCGCCATCGTCGCCACCATGGGCCTCGCCGCCGGCATCAATTTCTCCATGCGCAGCGTCCACGTCGCCGCCACCACCTTTCACGACGGCAAGGCCGAGCACAAACTTCAGCCCGACGAACTCCTGCAAATGTACGGCCGCGCCGGCCGGCGTGGACTCGATGAGCGCGGCTACGTCATTACCACCCGCCAAAGCCCCTCGCTCATGGATGCGCGCGCCGCGCGTCTGCATCGCGGCAGTCTCCTCGCCTGGCCCATCTTTTTGCGCGTCATGAAACACGCGGGCAACAACGGTGAAAATCCCTTCGAGGCCGCGGAGCGCTTCGCTGGCCGTCTCTTTGCCAAAGAGCCGCCCCTCCTCGGACTCGAAGCCGACGTGCCGGAAAGCAGCGCCGCCGCCCTGCCGCCGGAGCCCAAGGCGCTCTTCGGTCTGGAGGCCATCGAGAAACAAATCCTCAATTCGGCCGGCGCCTGGGAACGCCGGGTGGACCGCCCCGCGCAACACCTGCCGTTAGGCCAGGCCTGGCTTGCGAGCCCGGACAAAATCGCTCCGGCGCTGAGTGTCCCCGGCTTTGTCGCCCGCTTCGCTTACGGCATCGGCCGGGTCGGCAAGCTCAATTGCCAGGGCCCGCCAACCAAAGCCCACCTCTACGGCGTCGAGATCTCCCTGGGCGCCCCTGTCGCGGACCAACCCGGCCTCATTCGCCCCACCAAGACCATTCGCAAACTCCTGGGCCTGCATCGCCGCACGGAAACCATCTCCGTCGAGGAAATCGAAGTCCTGCACATCGCCACCCTTGGCCGCGCCATTATCGAGGCGCAGGAAGACCTGCCACACGATCATGCCATCCTGCCGCGCTTCCACGCCACCGTCACCAAGGAAGGCCTCGTCTTTGCCGCCTTCGACCTCAGCACCATCGACGTCCCCGTGTACCTCGATTCGCAGGAGCGCCCGCTTTATCAACCCAAAGAACGCAGCATGGTCATCCGCCACGAAACCGGTGTGCAGGCGCCTGCGGCGGAACCCGGCGCCGCCGGCCGCGAACCCCGCCGTGGCTCCCCCATCCACGCCTGGCGCACCCTTGGCCTCATCGATGCCGCCGGTGTCCCCACCCGCCGGGGCGAAATCTTTTCCTTCTTCCAGCATGGCGAAGGCCTCGCCATTGCCGCCGCCCTCGAAGATGAAGGTTACCCCATCGAAGACCTGGTGCCGCACCTCGCCAACCTGCGCGGCGGCTCCAAGTTTGACTTCGCCGTCGCCTGTGACTCCGAACGCCTCGCCGCCGTCTGCCGCAACACCTACGGCTTCATCAACCACCACGGCTACCTCGAAAACGGCCTGCCCACCGACTACGGCGAAGGCGCCGCCGAATTGCTCGATCTCCTCCTGCATCCCGACCACGCCGAAGGCCGGGACACCCGTCAGGACGACGTCGCCGAAGGTGACATCTCCCGCGCCTATGTCGAATGGCTCAGCCTCCTGCGTCACATCTCCCACGCGCCGGCGCATCCGTGGCGGCGCTGGCAGGCGCTTCAGGATGAGGCCCGCCGCGTCTTAAAGCGCCACGACAAAACCCTCCGCCATCTCTTCCACCTCAATCTGCCGCCCCTGACCAACAAGCAGCGCTTCGGCAAACCCCGCCATTTCCTCCTCATGAAATGATTCTTTCGCGGTTTTGGGTGCCAAATTCGTCAAATAAACCGGGCGACGATTTCATCACAAATTGCATCCCCTGATTGCATCCCCGGCGCTTCTTCGTTAACACAGAGTCACGCACTTCCGCATGAACCTGCCCAATCAACTCACCATGTCCCGTCTCGTGCTCACGGGGTTTTTTGTGGCCTGCTTCTACACCTCCTGGGATAACGCCTATTCCATCGCCCTGCTCATTTTCAGCGTCGCCTCCATTACCGATTATCTCGACGGCTCCATCGCCCGCGCTCGCGGTCTCGTGACAAATTTCGGCAAGCTCTTCGATCCCCTCGCGGACCAGATCCTCATCGCCGCCGCCTTCATCCTCCTGTCGTGGGACCACATGATTCCCGCCTGGGTGACCATCGCCATCCTCGCGCGCGAGTTTTTCGTCACCGGCATCCGCCTCGTCGCCGCCGGCCGGGGCGCCGTCCTCGCCGCCGAGAAACTCGGCAAGCACAAGATGATGTGGCAGATCATCACCGTCCTCTACTTCATGCTTCGCGCCGCCTCCCAGGAGCCCATGTTTGGATTCTTCAGATCCGCCTTCGCCCCCTCCACCACCCACGACTGGATCGCCAGCTTCATCATCGGCTTCACCACCCTGCTGACCCTCGTCTCCGGCTTCAGCTACTTCTGGAAGAACCGCCACTTGTTCGACGACGCCTAGCAGCAACGCAGCTCGGCATACCGACCCGGCGGAGCCGGAACCAAGGCCTTCGCCTGGTTGGCTTTCAATCCGTGCAATCCGTATGAATCCGATCGAAATCTGTGCCCAAAAACTCAGTCGAAAATCCAAACCTCAGAGAAATATTTTTGCCCAAACCTTTTTGCTCCTTCCCCCTTCCCCTTCAAAAGCTTGGCAAGAACACCCAGGTGTGATTAAAACCTCATCACCTATGTCCGCTGAAGCCCGCCTCCAAGAACTCGGCATCACCCTGCCTCCCCCGCCGCCCAAAGGCGGCGTTTACCAGCCCGTCGTCGTCGTCGGCAACATCGCCTACATCTCCGGCCACGGCCCCTACCTCGGTGAAGAAGGCATGATCAAAGGCCGCATCGGCGAAGACATGTCCCTCAGCGAAGGCCAGGCCGCCGCCCGCCAGACCGGCCTCGCCCTCCTCGCCACCCTCCGCCGTGAACTCGGCAGCCTCGACCGCATCAAGCGGGTCGTAAAACTCCTCGGCATGGTCAACTCCACCCCCGACTTCACCGACCACCCCAAAGTCATCAACGGCTGCAGCGAACTCTTCGCCCAAGTCTGGGGCAACGACCACGGCGTCGGCGCCCGCAGCGCCGTCGGCATGGGCTCCCTCCCCGGCCGCATCGCCGTCGAAATCGAAGGCATCTTCGAGCTGCACCCGTAGACCGGGCCCGGGTTCGAGCACGTTGTTCACGCTTCAGCGTGAGGATCATCCATCGCCAAAGAGTAGGAACGGCCCGCTCCTACCTGGCCGGCTTCGTCGTCCTTGGCCTCGGGCTCCCCCTCCGCCATCCGCGCCACCTGTCCTCCGAAGCCTCGGGCGAAGGATGGATCGGTGTACCATCTGTGGAAAATCTGCGCCAAAAGAAGCCCCGCCGAGGTCAGCCAGACTTAGTGTTTTGATCTCGCTCCCACCGGAGCACTGTGGTAAAATGTCGAGCCTGAGCGCTGCTTCGATGGTGCTGTTTTGATCTCGCTCCCACCGGAGCACTGTGGTAAACCCGTCGACGACGCCGTCACCGCGATCGCATAGTTTTGATCTCGCTCCCACCGGAGCACTGTGGTAAACTCGCCATTCTGCTTTTGCCGCTCACGGTTTGGTTTTGATCTCGCTCCCACCGGAGCACTGTGGTAAACTGAACTGCCGATTCGGCCACGCTTGCATGAAGTTTTGATCTCGCTCCCACCGGAGCACTGTGGTAAACCGACCTTGGCGAGCCTGCTTTCAATCTCATTGTTTTGATCTCGCTCCCACCGGAGCACTGTGGTAAATCTGACAGGCAGCTTATCCTGTGGCTGATGCGGTTTTGATCTCGCTCCCACCGGAGCACTGTGGTAAAAC
>JAXMIV010000414.1:0-2871 GCA_034377045.1 Prosthecobacter sp.
ATGCCCACCGCATCGCGCGAGAGAATTTAGCTTCGATTTCCAGATCCGCCGGATCACCGATCTCGAGGATCGCATTGCCGGGCATGACAGTGGCGGCACTTTCTTTTTCAACTCTCAACATGCGTCCCGACATGGGTGCTCGAACTTCGATCGTTGCGCCCTTGATGTCCGGCGATTGAATTTGCATCAGCGTCGCACGCGCTTGTTCCAGTTCATAGATGGAGACCTTCTGCGCAAACTCTGCGGCAAAGACTTCGCGTGTCCGCATCGCGGCATCGCGCTGGGCATTGTCGCGATCCGTGATGGAGACGCTGCGCTGGTCTTCCATGGTCTGAATGCGATCCCAGTTTGCCTTGGCGAACTGGGAAACAGTGCGGGCAAGCTCCAGAGTTTGCTCGGCGCGTTTCACCGATGCTTCCGCAGCCTGCAATCGCGCCTCGGCTTGAGCCTGGGCTCGTGGATCGAGCAGCGGCGACAGCGCGGGCTCAATCACCGTGAGCACGGTTTCACCGGCAACCACGCTGGCACCCGGCTTCAAGGTGACGCGGCGCATCAGGCCGGCGACGGGAGCGGAGACGACATAGCGATTGCGAATGCGCGTCTTGCCTTCCTCCACGACATGCACGGTGAGAGGACCACGGGACACGAGGGCGGTTTCGACTTCAACGGGTTTTGCTTTTAATCCATAAGCGATGAAAGCGATGAAGGCGACGAGCAGCGCCCACATCAAAAGGCGGCGCAGGCCTCCGCTTTTGGGCTTGTTGCGTTTGGCATCCCACGGAGGCGTTTCTTGTTCGTTGGGAGTCTTAGTGGACATTAAAACTGCAGTTGATGGTTGAGAGTAGTTAGTTGAGAGACTGAAAAAGGAAGGGCTTGAAAGGATGCATCATTAATCGCGTGCTTTCAACACGCCCACCATGTCGAGTTTGCCCAACATCCGACTGACGACCCAGAAGGAGGCGCAGGCAGCGGTGAGCACCACGATGATGGCGGTGGAGTAACTCGTGGAAGTGATGACGAGCGGCAGTCTTACGGTCTCGGTGCTGAAGGAGCTGATGATGAATGTGGTCAGGCCTTTGCCAAAGAGCAATCCCAATGGAAGTGCCGCAAGTACCAGCAGCCCGAGTTCGCCAAGCAGGACGCTCGAAACTTCGCGCTGAGTGAAGCCCACAACGCGGAGGGTTGCCAGATCGCGGCTGCGTTCGGATAAGGCTATGCGGGCACTGTTGTAAACGACCCCGAACGCCACGATCACTGCGAGCGTGAAATAAAGTTTACGCAGAATGCCGATGCTCTGACCGGTGGTGTTGCGGAACGCGGCGAGCTGCTCCTTCTTGACCATGATCACCGAAGTTCTCGGTGTGTCCTTCACCGCACGCATGAACTCATTCCAGTGCCCCTGATCCACCGCGAGATAAACACCATTGATGGTGTCACCTTCCCGCATCATCCTGCGCAAACTTTCCAGATCCATGTAGGCATGGATACCGGAGTAGTCGGTGATGAGACCGCGAATCGGTGCGGTGCGGATGGGGCGCTGTCCTTCCAGCACTTCGATTTGAACTTCATCACCGATGTTGGCACCGAGAATTTCCGCGAACTTGGCGGACATGACCAACCCCTCCTCCGGCATAATGATGGTGTTGCCCTTGTCATCAAGGAGACGGTTCAGATCACCGCCACGAGGCAGACCGGTGATGGACAATTTGCGATTGTGATGCCCGTAGCGAAGCCGCGCCTGCACGACGCGGATTGGCTCCGCAAGACGCACGCCGGGCAGATGCTCCAGATCGTGCAATGCCCCCGGTGATCCCGGCTCGGTGAGGAAGACCATGACATCCTGCCGCTGCATCATGTTCCACTGATAGGTGAGAAGGTAGTCAATGCTGTCACTCATTGCGCCCGGCAAGACCATCAGTCCGGTGGCGAGTGACAAACCAAAAATGGTGAACAATGCCTGCCACGGGCTGCGCTCGATGTTTCGCAAGGCCATGCGGAAACCCGGACTAAGCCATTTCGCCAGTCCGAGTCGCTCCAGCACGGAAGGTTTGAAATCTGCCGGAGGTTCCGGACGCATCGCTTCTGCGGGCGGAAGCCTGACGGCCTGAAGGACGACTTGCGCCACACCGAGGGTTGCCGCACCGGCACTGACGAAAAAGGCCAGCCCCATGGCATGGTAATTCATCTGAAACACGAGCGAGGGGAATCGGAAAAAAATTGTATAAAGATTCACCAGACCAGCACCCATGTAACGACCCGCCAGACTGCCAAGGATGGTGCCGAGCACCACGATGACGAGAGCATATTTCATGTAGTGAATTCCCACTTGCGATGAGGAATAGCCGAGTGCCTTGAGTTGGGCGATCTGTTCACGTTGCAGTCGCACCAACCGTGCGAGCACCGCATTGACCATGAAGGCGGCCACACTGAGAAAGACGATGGGATAAGCCACAGAGAGCGAATAGAGCACGCGCAGTTCATCATCGAGCCGCCGTGCCGAGGCATGATCTTTCCGTGTGTAAGTCCCGAAGGCACCATAGGGGGCGAGCAGTCGATCCATCTCAGCCAGGACCGGTCCCGATGCCACACCGGGTGCGAGATCGGCACAGAAATCATTGAAGGCCCCGTCGAGATTGTAAGCCACCGCAATGGAGCGGTAGTTCATCCAGAAAACACCGTAACGCTTGTTGTCCGGCAGCGTTTCTCCTGCTCGTGCTTCAAAGACAAACTCCGGCGACAATCCAATGCCGGTGATCACGAGCGTGTCACGTCGGCCATTGAGGATCGCGACAACCTTGTCACCTTCTTTCAATCCATTGGCCAGGGCAAAGGCTTCACTGACCACGGCTTCACGTCGTTCATCGAGCCGCG
>JAXMIV010000415.1:0-6125 GCA_034377045.1 Prosthecobacter sp.
CAGAGCCAGCCGCGCAGGCGTTGCGTCTCGCCGGGTGCGCAATCAGGGAACTTCGGATCGGAGTGCATGCAGGGCACGGGCGCGTTGACCCAGACGCGATGACATCCGCTCCAGGCAGTGATGATCCAGCGGCGGCCATCATCGGAACGCGCGATGGCGAAAGGATCATCGAGGCGCTTGTTTTGATTCGTCTGCGCGGAGAAACCAGCGACGGCTTTGAGCATGACACAGTTCTGCACGCGCAGATCGGTCAGCCTTTGGCCGCTGCCGTTGCGCAGCCACAGATCGAAGCGCACCGAATTCACGCCGGGAGTGACCTTGGAGCCAAAGGCGACTTTGTTGGGCAATTCGCGGTCGCATTCGAGCGTGCCATTCGACTGAGGCTTCCATTCGAGGCGCTGAAGTTGCACATTGCGCTTCGACCACACCGTTGGCACATGCCGATGGGCCAGATAAAGCAGACCGTCCTGATGCCAGACCGCCTCAGGGACATCCACGACAGCATAGCTCCGATCATTCCAGGGTGCGAATACACTCACCTTGGTCTCGCGTTCGGGATCGAGCGCGCCATCGAGAAAACCGGAGCGCGGATGACGTCCACCGGGGTAGGGCAACACCTTGATCGATTCATTGGTTTTCGCCGGACGTGTTGCGTCGTTGACGCCGAAGCGTTGCAGCGCAGTTTCAATGGCATCCAAAGACATTCCTGTGGCGCTGCGCACTTCATCCGTGGTGAAGCGATGATGCCAGACCATGTTCTCCAACCACGAACGCAGGTCGGCATCATTGAGTGGAGGTCGCGCGGTGCGTGTGATCGCGGCGGCGTCATCGCGCACGGGAACTTTTTCATAAAGGGCAAATCCGCGTGAATATTCATCGATCGCCGCCTGTGGAAACACGGGCCGGCAGCGCTCGATCTCGTCGCGCAAGCGCTTCACCAGATGATCGCGATCCGCCTTCGGCGCCCGCTGCGGTTTGCCAGCGATCATCACCTGCCACGGCGCGGTGTGCGCGTAGCGGACGCGGCCCTTTGGCCGATCCTCCCAACAGCGCAAAGCCAGCCAGCCGCTCTCATCAAAGGTGATCGTCGCATTCAGGTCACTCTCAAACGCACCTTCCACGGTCTTGCGATTCTGCGGGCGCAGCAACTGCACCGGCGACCCATCTTTGATCACCTCGATGAAAGTCAGCGGCGTTTCACTGATCACAGTGCCAGTGACGGTGTTCGTCATCACGCCTCCATCGGCCTTGATGACCTTACCGGGATCGGTGGCGCCGAATTGCGCGAGCAGCATCGGACCGGTGGTCACAAAACTGCGGCTCGCAGCGAGGCCGCGCTTCCACGCCTCGTAGCTGAAGCCCTCCGGCAGGTGTACATACACGCGGCCAAATCCCGCCGGCACCGGATGCACACCGTTCGCCGTGCCCGCGGTGGGCGGCAGGCGGAAGCCGCAGTTCAGCAGCGCGTAGTAGTTACCGAAGGTGTACCCAATCCATTCGCGCTCGTTGCCGCTCTCGCCACCATACGGAGGCAGCAGATGTGGCGGCGCGGCGGGCGTCCATTTCGTCATGCCAAATTCCGTGCGCCACATGTGATTGTTCGCCAATTCGTAAAGCGCCTCCCCGAGCACGGGCGGCAACGCCATCGCCCATGGCCACGAGTGCTTGTCGAGATCAAGCAGCGCACCCTCGGCACGAGCCTGCGCCAGCATCTCCCCAAGCGGCGGCACACCCGCGGTAAGGATGTTGCGATGGCCGAGCACGAACACACCACCGAGCGTGTGGCGCTGGCCGTTGATCGTGAAGATTTCGTATTCCGTGTTGCGCGGCCAAATGACGTGCGTGGCATCCAATTCGATGAGTTTGTCCGCAATGTTACCGCGAATGTTCTTGTCTCCCGACCCCGGTGGCGTGAAGGCGCGCGTGACCCAGTAGGTGAGCGGAAAAGTCACGTTCAAATCTTCCGCCATCATGACCGCCGGCACATCGGCAAGTTCACGATGCAGATGCGTTTCACCGGAGTACCAGCCGCGCTCCGCCATGTTAATCCAACGTTTGAGCGGCAGACGCAGAGGCAGTGCAGTCATCGTGTCACCGATCGTGATCTCGCGTTCGAGTGGGAAATATTCTTTGCCGCGCTCCACCGTAATCCAATAGCGCCCGGGTTCCAGATCCACGCGAAAGACTCCCGCGGGAACTGATGTGTGCATCTCCACCGACTGCGGATTCGCGAATGAAATCTTCTCATAGCGCGCCGCTTTGCTGCCAGGGGACACGGGCTCAACGAAGTGCCACTTTCCTGCCGCGTCCTGTACATACACCCGTGCCGCCAAAGATTGGCCGCTCAATTCATCGACAACTTCGCCGCGCCACTCCACGGCATCAAGCCTCCACGACATGGAAATCAGGAGCCCTGCCACTGCCATCAAGTGTGCCTTTGCCATGGCCCAAGTACGCCATGAATCCGTGCAAATGTCACGGTGATCGCGCATGAAGCAAACGCGATGATCCAAAGTGTCATCGCTCCGCGCCTCAATTACCGTCCTGAGAGGTGGACAATTGGTTTACAAATCCGGTTAGGCGGGTGGCGATCTGCTGGAGGTTCGGCTCGATGGCGGCATAGCGGCCGCTGCTGATCCAGGCACTGACGGCGGCGAGGGTGGCCTGGTCCTGGGCGCGGAGTTGCTGGAAGGCGGGCGATGGTGCGGGAGTGGTGATGAGGGCGTTGCCGAGGCTGCCGTTGCGATTGGGGAAGATTTGCGTGAAGGTTTCCAATTCCTGGGGGCGATCGGCGAGGGTGGCGAGGTAGGCTTCAATCTGCTGGCGCTGGTCCGGCTGCGAGACATCAGCCCGAGCCATGAGGGCGGCGCGATGGTCGGGCGCCCAGGCGAGAAGTTCGGGGTCGCCAGCGAGGGTCTTCAGGGTCTGCGCGGGATTGCGGGTGGTCGCTGGAATCCACGGCGGCAAGATTAGGAAAGTTGAGCGGATTTGGCAACTTTCGCCGACGTACGAGAGCGTTTCATGGGGCAAAAGCACTCTTTATGCTCCTGCGGATGCGAAATTCAGGCGCCTTGGCCCGTATGCCTTCGCCTGATGATATGGAAAAGTCGATTCTTCGTTGCCCGGCTCTGCGCCCCTGGGTTGGCCGTTATTCTTGCGATACCGGGTTTTGCGGCTGCGCCGGCTCGGGCGCTGAATTTCGCCAATGACATCGTCCCCATCCTGACCAAGGCGAACTGCAACGCGGGTGGTTGTCATGCGAAGGCTGGAACCGGACAGCGCGGCTTTAAGCTGTCGTTGCTCGGATTTGAGCCGCAGGAGGATTACGAGCACATCGTCAAGGAGGGCAAGGGCCGCCGCGTTTTCCCGACGGCGCCGGAGCAGAGCCTGCTGGTGTTAAAAGCCGCCAACATCGTCCCGCACGGCGGCGACAAGAAACTGGAACCCGGATCGGCGAACTACCAGGCGCTTGTCCGCTGGATCAGTGAAGGCATGGCCTACAGCAACGAGAAAGACCCCACGCTCAGCGCCATCGACGTGGAGCCGAAGCGCCTGTCGATGAAGGTCAAAACGGCGCAGCAACTCAAAGTGACCGCCCGGTACTCAGATGGCAGCACACGCGATGTCACCCACCTGGCACTGTACGAGCCGAACGACAAGAGCATGGCCGAAACGAGTGAAGAGGGGCTGGTGACGACGCTGGATATTCCCGGCAACGTGGCGGTGATGGTACGCTACTCGGGCGTGGTGTCGGTTTTTAGCGTGTCAATCCCGCTTGGCGCCCCGGTGGATCATCTGCCGGCGGCGAAGAACTTCATCGACGAACTGGTATTCGCCAACCTCAAACAGATCGGTGTGCCGCCTTCGCCGATTTGCGATGATTCGACCTTCCTGCGGCGTGTCGCCCTCGATATCGCCGGCCGCCTGCCTAACGTGGAGGAGAGCAAGGCGTTCTTTGCCAGCAAGGCGCCCAACAAGCGTGACCTTTTGATTGAATCGCTGCTCAACAGCCCTGACTACGCGGATTACTTCGCGAACAAATGGACCGCGCTGCTCAAGAATAAACGCGACGAGACAGCCGACATCACCGCGAACTTTGCCTTCCACGCCTGGATGCGCGATAGCCTGTTGGCGAACAAGCCTTACGACGAGATCGTGCGCCAGGTTCTCGGCGCCACCGGCACCATCGTCGCCAATCCCGCCGTCGCCTGGTACAAACGGGTCAAAGAGCCGACCCAGCAGCTTGAGGACGTGGCCCAGCTCTTCCTCGGCGTGCGCATGCAATGCGCGCAGTGCCATCACCATCCCTTCGAACGCTGGAGCCAGCAGGACTACTACAGCCTCTCCGCATTCTTCAGCCAGGTGGGCCGCAAACCCACGGCCATTGCCGGCGAGGATCTCATTTTCCACAAGCGCGGCATCGCCCAAACCGAAAACAAAAAGACCCGGCTGCCCGTGAAACCCGCCGCCCTCGGCGACCCAACGCTCGATATCCCGGCCGATGAGGATCCGCGGCTGCGCCTGGCTGACTGGATGAGCAACAAGTCGAATCCCTTCTTCGCCAAATCATTGGTTAACCGTTACTGGAAGCACTTCTTCAAACGCGGCCTCATTGAACCCGAGGACGATATTCGTGACACGAATCCGCCGACCAATCCCGAGTTGCTGAATGCTCTCGCGAAACACTTCATCGACAGTGGTTTCGACTTGAAAGCTATCGCGCGTGTCATCACGCAGAGTCATACTTACCAGCTCAGCGCGCTGCCCAATGAGCACAACGCGGTCGACCGCCAAAACTTCTCCCACTACTACCCCAAACGCATGCAGGCTGAGGTACTGCTCGACGCTATCGATGAACTCACCGGCGCCCATTCCGACTTCGCCGACCTGCCGCCGGGTACCCGCGCGATCTCCCTGCCTGACAACAGTTACAACCGTGCTTCGGCCTTCCTCAAGGTCTTCGGCCGCCCCGAAGGCGCCAGCGTCTGTGAGTGCGAACGCGTCCAATCTTCCAGCCTCGCCCAAAGCCTGCACTTGATGAACGCTGCCGATGTGAAGGCCAAGCTGGCGACGAACAACGGCCGCGCCGATACGCTCGCCAAGGCGGAGATGTCCGAACCCAAACGCATCCGCGAACTCTATCTCGCCTCCTTCTCCCGCGAACCTCACGGCGACGAAGTACGCATTGCCGAAACTTACCTCGCCAAACCCCGCACCGACGCTCAGGGCAAAACCCTCGATTCTCAAAGCGCCAAACGCCTGGGCTATGAAGATCTTCTCTGGGCGCTGATCAACACCAAGGAGTTTCTCTACAATCACTAAGACGATGCTTCCGAAAAAAGTTCATCCTTTCGTCCTCGGTTTCTTGGGGCTCTGCCTGGCTCTGCCTGGCTTCTCCCAAGAGGTCTGTCTGCCATTGCCGCGCCTGCTTACCCTCATGCCCATGGGCGGACAAGCGGGCACGAATGTCGAGGTCACCCTCACAAGTCAGAATGTCGAAGATCTAAGCGGGCTGCTTTTCTCGACTCCCAAGATTACGGCGAAGCCGGTGGTCGGCGCCGACGGAAAGGCGGTGGCGAACAAGTTTGTCGTGACCATTGCGGCGGATGCTCCCGTCGGTGTCCACGATGCGCGGGTGATGTCGCGGCTCGGCGTTTCGTCGGCACGCGCCTTTTCGGTGGGCAAGCTGCCGGAGATGATGCGCACCAAGCCGAACAATTCGGTGGAAACAGCGCTGGCGCTGCCAGCCAATTCCATCTGCAACGCCGTCATGACCAAGCGCGCGGTGGACTATTACTCATTTCAGGGTGTGAAGGGCAAACGTGTCGCGGTGGACTGCGCGGCAGTCGGGATTGATTCGAAACTCACTCCCGTCGTGATCATTGCGGACGCACAAGGCCGTGATTTGCTGGTGAATCGCACAGGGGGTGTGCTGGACTTCACGCCACCTGCGGACGGCGCCTATATGGTCAAGGTGCACGGCCTCACCTTTCAGGGTGGACCGGAGCATTTCTACCGGCTGGCTTTGCTGGATGTTCCAGGCAGCGGCTCCGCGCCCCGCCAATCGGTCACCGCCACCGTGAGTTCCATGTCCTGGCCGCCTGAAGGCCTGCCCGCCGCCGCCA
>JAXMIV010000416.1:0-2557 GCA_034377045.1 Prosthecobacter sp.
TTCGAAATCGGTGGCGAGCCAGGTGCGGACGATGTCGAGGGCAAGCTCAATGGGCACGGTGCGCTGGCCGATGGAGATAACATTGGCGTCATTGTGCAGGCGGGACAGACGGGCGGTCTCGAGATTCCAGCAGAGGGCGCAGCGGATGCCCGGGACTTTATTGGCAGCAATGGCCTCGCCGTTGCCCGAGCCGCCCAGGACGATGCCGCGTTCGCACTGGCCACTCGCCACAGCTTCGGCAGCCGGGACGATGAAATCGGGGTAGTCGACCGGTGGTTCTGCGGAATGGGTGCCGAAGTCCTCAACCTCGTGGCCAGCGGCGGTGAGCATTTGAACAAGGCGCTGCTTGTAGTCGAAGCCAGCGTGGTCGGAGCCGATGGCGAGTTTCATGGGGCGAAAGGAGAGAGAGTTTGGCGTTGAGAGGGGCACAGCGCAGGTGCAAGGTGGCATGGCACTTGCGCGTACCCTTCCGGGCGGCGTGTCGCGCAGCCAGTTTAATCCCCCTGATGAGTTCCTGTTTCAAGATTTCCTTCCTAATCCTGGGAGGCGGCATCGCTGTCGCCCATTCTCTGGCCTCGGCCGCGGAGGGGTTTCCGCCAGATCAAATCGAGTTTTTCGAAAAGAACGTGCGGCCCATCCTGGCGGAGCGCTGCCAACGCTGCCACGGGCCAGAAAAGCATGAGAACGGCCTGCGGCTGGACGCCCGGAGCGCGATCCTGCAGGGCAGCGATTATGGCAAGGTGGTTGAGCCGGGAAATCCCGGGGCATCGAAGCTGATGAAGGCGATTCGGCACCAGCCGGGCCCGGAGCCGATGCCGAAGAAGGGTGAGCAACTCAGTTTGGGAGAGATCGCCGCTCTGGAAAAGTGGATTCAGATGGGGCTGCCCTGGCCGGAGGAAAAGGTGGTGGCGGCGGCTCATGCGAAGGCGGATCCCAAGCAGCATTGGGCGTTTTTGCCGGTGAAAAAGCCGCAAGGCGGCGTCGATGACCTCGTGGGCGGCAAGCTGAAGGCGGCGGGGCTCGACTTCGCGCCAGAAGCTGAGGCGGGCGCACTGTGCCGCCGGATCACCGTGTCGCTGACGGGGTTGCAGCCCTCCTTTGAAGAGATGCAGGCCTTTCGGACAGCGGCGGGGAAAGACCGGAAGGCGGCCGTGGAGGCTCTGGTGGACCGCTTGCTGACCAAGCCGGCGTATGGGGAACGCTGGGCGCGGCATTGGCTGGATGTGGCGCGGTATGCGGACACGGACGGCTACCAGGTGGCAGCGCGCAACACGAGCTATCCGTATGCTTACACGTATCGGGATTGGGTCGTGAAGTCGCTGAATGAGGATCTGCCGTATGACCAGTTTTTGATGCACCAACTGGCGGCAGATCGCCTTCATCCCGAGGACAAGACCCATCCCTCGCTGGCGGCGCTGGGCTTCTTGAATGTGGGGGACCGGTTTATCAGCGACCGGAATTTGCAGATCGATGACCGAATCGACGTGGTCTCCCGTGGCATGCTGGGTTTTACCGTGGGCTGTGCCCGCTGCCACGACCACAAGTTCGACCCGATCCCAAGCAAGGATTACTACGCGATGTATTCCATCTTCACGAGCAGCGAGGAGCCGGAACAGAATGACTTGCCCGTCATTGGCAAAGTGGCGGATGCGGCGGCGGCCCGCGATTATGATCTGAAGGTCGGGGAGATTGCGAAGAAGGAGCTGGATTTCAAAAGGCAGGTGTATGAGGAAATTCGCAAACCGGAGCGGCTGGCGGAATACCTGGTGTTTGCGCAGGAGGCGGTCAGCATCAAGGACCGTTCGGCATTGAGGGGCCGGGCCGGACAGCTCAAGCTGCGTGATCGAGTGGCGGATCGGTGGACCGATTTTCTGAAGCGTCATGCGTTGAACGCGAAGCCGCATCCCGTGCTGTTGGCGTGGAAGGAGTTCGCGGCGCTGCCTGCGGGAGACTTTGCCGCCAAGGCGCCGGGTGTGGTGCAGCAGATGATCAAGCCGGAGCGCGGACTCAACGCGGTGGCCCGCAATGAGCTGGCGAAGCGGCCGGTTCCGAAAAGCTTTAACGATGTCGCGGTGATGTATGCGGACATCTTTGCCACTTGCCTGTCCGGCAAGGAACCGGACAACGCCGACTGGAAGCAGGTGCGCGAGATTTTGCAGACGGACCCCTCGCCGATGTCGGTGCCGGTGGAGGAGGCGAACGTGTTTTTCACCCGCAAGGACTTGGATTCCGTGGTGCGGATCAGCAATGAGCGCGTCAAGCTGGAGTCCACCCACGAGGGCGCGCCGCCGCGGGCCATGGTTTCCGTGGACAAGCCCAAGCCGCAGGATGTCGGCATCTTCATTCGCGGCAATCCGGCCCGGCGAGGCGATGCGGCGCCGCGTGCCTGGCTCACCGCGTTTGGCGGCGAGAAGTTCACCGACGGCAGCGGCCGGCTGGAACTGGCCAGGAGAATTGCCAGCAAGGACAACCCGCTCACGGCCCGTGTGATCGTGAACCGGGTGTGGACCCAACATTTTGGCAAACCTTTGGTTGGGCAGACCAGCGACTTCGGCGT
>JAXMIV010000417.1:0-8116 GCA_034377045.1 Prosthecobacter sp.
CGACGGTTAGGCCCAGGGTTTCTTTGACGATCCAGAAGCCGGCGTCGTTGAGGTGGGAGAGGAAGAGGGAGCCGCAGCCGATGGCGACGACGACGAGTTCGGGATTCACGTCGGGATTGCCCATCACCAGAGGGGCGACGAATCCGCTGGCGGAGATGATGGAGACGGTCGCCGAGCCGGTGGCGACGCGCACGAGGGCGGCGCAGACCCAGCCGAAGACGATGGGCGGCAGGTGCGCGGACTGTGCCATGTGGCCGATGGCATCGGCGGCGCCTGATTCGCGCAAGACACGGTTAAAGCCGCCACCGCCGCCGATCACCAGCAGCGCCATGCCGATCGAGCCGATGGCTTTTTCACCGATCTTCAACGCCTCATTGCGAGTGAACCCAAAGGCCACCGCGGCAAACAGCATCGAGACCCCGAGAGCCACCGTCGGGTTCCCAATTACCGCCGCCACACTGCGGACGTGCACCACTGTCGGTGACTCCTGGATCGCCGGCGCCGGCGCCACCCCCGCCACCGCAGCGGCTGGCGGCTTTGGTTTGGGCAGGGCCACTTCGGTAATCGTCTGACTGAGCAGCAATACAATCGGCACCAGCAATACCGCCACCGTACTGCGCAGGGACGGCGGCTTCCGCTGCGCATGCACGGGAGCCACCGGCACTGGCTCCGGTGGGATCACCGGTACATGGCTGACGGCCCAGCGGGCGAAGATCGGCCCCGACACCGCCGCCACCGGCACCGCCGCCAGCAGGCCCCACAGCATCACCTTTCCGAGGTCCGCGTGCAGGGCAGCGATGGCGGCAAGGGGGCCGGGATGGGGCGGCATGACGCCGTGCATGATTGAGAGCACCGCCAGCATCGGGATCGCCAGTTTCAAGAAGGGTTCCTTGGTTTCCTTTGCCAAGGTCAGAAGGATCGGCAGCAGCATGACGAGACCGACGGCAAACCAACTGGTGATGCCGACCGCGAGGGCCAGGACCATGAGGCACCAGTGAACGCGTTTGGGGCCAAACAACCGGATCAGTGCCTGCGCCAGCACCTCCGCGCCGCCCGAGGCCGCGAGCAGCCCGCCCAAGATCGTCCCCAAGCCGAGCACGCCGGCAATCGTCCCCAATGTCGCGCCCATGCCGTCTTGAAAGGCGGTGATCGCCAGTTCCGGCTTCATGCCCGAACCGAGGCCCATCACCAAAGCCGCCAGCAGGAGCGCCAAAAACGCATTCATTCGCACCCAGGCGATGAGCAGGATCAGCACGGCGACCGAGCCGACAGAAAGGAGAAGCAGGGTATTTTCAGAAGTCACTCCCTCCAAAAAGCCAGAGACGGCGATCCGGGTCAATCCCGGAGCACGGCGAAAGTCGAACCTGTTCAGTTCATCGCTTCCCGGACCCAGGCCAGCTTTTCCCGCAGCCGGAGACCCGCATGGCTATCTTGCAGGAGCGACTCATCCAAAAGCAGCGTCATCACCCAATGGCGCTGCCGTTCCTCGGAGGTGGCCCCCAAGGCATCCCACCAGGCGCGCATCGCCAGATTCTCCGTCAGCACATGGCCGACGAAGCGGCGAATCCCCAGTGTCTCCGCGTGCACCCACAGCACCGCCAGCAACAGCGTGGCGACCCCTTTCCCCTGGAACTCATCCGCCACGGTGAATGACACCTCAGCCGCCGTGGCGTCGTCCTTCATCCGCCAAAACGAACCGCCGCCCAACCCGGGCATGTCTTCCCGCTGCCGATGCAGCACCGCCCACGCCACGTGATCCCTTTGATCCGGCGAACACAGCTCCTCAATAAACCGCGGATTGATCTCGCGGAACCGCGTCCAAAACCGAAAGTACCGCGACTCTGGCGACAACAAGCTAAACGCCTCCGCAATGCGGCCCCGATCTTCCGGCGTCAACACCCGCAATAGCACCGGCGTGCCTTCATCCAACTGAAGGTCAAACGCTCGCGCCGAATCAAAAGCCATATCGCGTGCTTACGGTTCAGTGATTCCACTCACTTCGGCCAAGCCATCAACGCCACGTCCACCAGCCGGCTGAGTTCCTCCCGACTCGCGCCGCCTGCCGCCTGGACGGCCATGCCTTGCGCGAGGGTGGCAATGTAGCGGGCCAAGTCCGCGGGATCGGCATGCGCCGGCAGATCACCTTCCGATTTCGCCCGTTCGAAACGCTGACGCAGAAGCTCCTGCCCCGCCGCGCGGCGCGCATTCAGTTCGCGGCGGATCGGGTCCGCCTCATCACCGCAGGACAGAGCCCCTTGCACCGCCAGACATCCCCGGGGGCAATTGGGCTTTGAGAGGGAATCCACTGAGCCACGTAGCAAAGACTCCGCGACTTCACGCGCCGTCGGCGCCTGGAGCGCGACCGCCCAAAACCCCGCAGGTCCCGCCGCATAGCGATCGAAGGCCTTGCGAAACAGGGCCTCCTTGTTGCCAAATGCCGCATACAAGCTCGGGCGGTTGATGCCCATCGCCGCTGTCAGGTCCGTCAGGGAGGCGCCTTCGTAGCCCTTCCGCCAAAACACCTGAAGCGCCCGTTCGAGGGCTTCGTCGACGTCGAAAGCCCGCGGCCGACCGGCTTTTGGGGTGGGGGCTTCCTGTTTCATACCTTTCAGTAAATAAATCATTTGACGGCGTTTGTCCAGCGTTTAAAGGTGGCCTACCGAACGATACAGAATACAAATCCAAACACCAAAATCATCATGAACACCATCGCCCACTCGCAGAAACTCAGCGGCAAAGTCGCCGTCGTCACTGGCGCCTCGAAGGGAATCGGCGCCGCCATCGCCAAGCATCTGGCGGCTGAAGGAGCCGCCGTCGTGGTCAACTACGCTTCCAGCAAGGAGGGCGCTGACCGGATCGTCGCTGAAATCACTGCTGCTGGCGGCCGGGCCGTCGCCATCCAGGCGAACGTCTCGAAACAGGCGGAAATCGACCGTCTCTTCGCGGAGGCCAAAACCGCCTTCGGCAGGCTCGACATCCTGGTGAACAACGCGGGCATCTTTGAGTTTTCACCCCTCGAAGGCGTCACCGAGGATCATTTCCACAGACAGTTTAACCTGAATGTCCTCGGCCTTCTCCTCACCACCCAAAGGGCCGTCGAATACTTCGATGCCACGGGAGGCAGCATCATCAACATCAGTTCGGTGGTCAGCGTCTCACCAGCTCCAGGCGCATCGGTTTACAGCGCCACGAAAGGCGCGGTCGATGCCATCACCAAGTCACTGTCCAAGGAATTGGGTGCGCGCAAGATCCGGGTAAACTCGCTGAATCCGGGCATGATCGAAACGGAAGGGGTGCATGCCGCCGGCTTCCTGGGCACGGATTTCCACAAGCAGATCATTGCCGAAACACCGCTTGGCCGCATCGGACAACCTGATGACATTGGTCCAGTGGCGGTCTTCCTCGCCTCCTCGGATTCCGGCTGGATTAGCGGTGAAACCTTGCTGGTCTCAGGCGGCCAGTATTGATGCCAAGGGGCGGCCCCGCTAGATTTCTCTTGTTAGGCGCGAAAGTGGCCGGACCGTACCCTAATGAAAGCGAGCAATATCGGCTTGTGGATCAGCGGCGCCTTTCTGGCCTTCATGGGCTGGATCATGCTGGACATGTCATCGTCGCCCGCTTCGGCGCGCGCCGATGGCGCGTCTTCGATCTCCGAGGTGCGCACCGCCACGGTTCCTGTGCTGGTCGAGTTTTATGCGGACTGGTGCGGTCCTTGCCGAGCGGTGGGTCCGGAGGTGGAAAGGCTCGCCGCCGAGGTCACGGGCAAAGCCAAGGTGCTGCGCATCAACATCGACGAACAACCCGGCGCCGCTTCCGCTCATGGGGTACGAGCTGTGCCCACCTTCATCTGCTTTCGGGCGGGCAAAGAAGTCTCCCGGCAGACTGGCGCCATCCCGCGCGCGCAGATGAAAGCCATGCTGGGTTTTTGATTTACGGCACCGGTTCGCCGGAACCTGGATAAATCCACGCGATCACTTTGCCATTGCGCACCTGCGCCTGTGCCTGCGCTTCCATGGGACCGCAAAAGGCCATGGTCTGATACCAAACATCGACGGTCCAGGTGGGCTGTCCCCCAATCAATTTGGCGATGGGATGCCCCCAGCGGCGAATTCTCGCCAAGGTGATGTCCGTCACCTCCGCCGCCTGCATGCTGGCCACGAGCAATGGATAGGTTCCGTCCTTGGCCTGCATTGGCTTGCCGGCAGGGTCGAGCGCGCCGGTGAGATCGACCGGGCTGTTGACGGTGACGTTGTTGATGGTCTTCGCGGTCTTCTTGCCGAGCCAGGCCTGACGCGCGGACTCGATGCGCGCCGTCTTCCACTTTTCGTAACTTTGGCGAAGCTGATCCGGCAGATCGGAATCCATCACCGCCACTGTGCCGCGCGCCGGCGAAGTCTGGGTCGGAGCGACCGCAATCAAGCCGTTATCCACTGAGTGCGCATAGGCCGTGGCGCCTTCCGGAAGGCGCGCGGAGCCCACCGCCATCTTCACGTCGACCGCCTTGCGCAATTTGATTTCCCGAGGAAAGGCGTGCGCCGGGATGGCGGTCCAATTCTTGGTCAACTCTTCCAAACTCGCCACCTGCGGCGGTACAAACTCCTTGGACGGAACGACCGGGATCGCCGGCACATATTCGACCGCCGGCGCCTTCGCGGTCATGGGCGCCACCGGACTTGCATCTTCCACCTCGCGGCTCGGCGCCAGCGTTGGCACCGGTTTCGGGCCGCGCTCAAACACCAATCGTTCCCAGGGGGCCGCGAGATAATAATCGTAGCCAAGGAACGCGGCTGCGAGAATGACCAGGGTGACAAAGAGCGATTTCATGACGTGCAAGTGAGCAACGCAGCCTGCCCGATTTTCTTGGGAGGCTCCAAAAATATTTCCTCGGCACTATGCCAGCAATTCCGGCACGATCTTACATTCCTCAACACCCGTGAGCCGAAAATCGAGGCCTGCGTAGCGATAGGAGAATCGCGAATGATCGAAACCAAGTGTCTGCAATAGGGTCGCATGCAGTTCGTGCACATGCACCGGTTTCTCGATCGCCTGGAAGCCGAACTCATCCGTGGCACCGTGCGTATAACCGCCACGCACACCACCGCCGGCCAGCCACATGCTGAAGCCGTAGTGGTTGTGATCGCGCCCGCGCTGCTTGCCGGCATTCGCACCGGGGGTCGGCAATTCCACCGCCGGGGTGCGGCCAAATTCGCCACCCCAAATGATCAGGGTGTCGTCAAACATGCCGCGCATCTTCAAGTCCGCCATGAAGGCCGCGATCGCGCCGTCGACATGATTGGCCAGGCGCTTGTGATCGAGGATTTCATCGTGGCTGTCCCACGGCTGGCCCGCGCCTGTCCAAAGCTGAATGAAGCGCACTCCGCGCTCCAATAGACGGCGCGCGATCAGCGTCTGCCGGCCAAAGTCATTCTCTCCATAAGCCTTTTGCAAATGCTCCGGCTCCCTGCTGATGTCGAAGGCGTCTGTCGCCTCCATCTGCATGCGATAGGCAAGCTCATAACTTTGGATGCGCGAGTCCAGTTGCTGATCGTTCTGCCGCTGCTTCAGGTGATTTTCATTCAACTCATGAAGCAGGTCTAACTGACGGCGCTGCTGCTTCAAATCCAGCGACGAGTTCTTGATGAACTCCACCAGTTTGTCCACATCCGTGTCTTCCGTGTTGATGTAGGTGCCCTGATAGATGCTCGGCAAAAACGCCGACTGCCAGTTCTTCGTCCGCCGTGTTGGCATCCCCTTCGGACACATGGAAATATAGCCCGGCAGGTTCTCATTCTCCGATCCCAGCCCATAGGTCACCCAGGAGCCAAAGCTCGGCCGGTGCTGCCTTCCATCCCCGCAGTTCATCAGGCCCAGAGAAGGTTCATGGTTAGGCACATCCGCCGTCATTGATCGGATCACACAAAGGTCATCCGCAAACTCTGCCGTGCGTGAAAAGATCTCGCTCACCTCCAGTCCACATTGGCCATACTTCTTGAAGGAGAACGGTGACTTCATGCCGGCGCCCGTGGGGCGTTCCGTCTTCAGGATGTTTGGCAGCGCCTTGCCGTCATACTTCGTCAGCATCGGCTTCGGATCAAAGGTATCCACCTGCGAAGGCCCGCCATTCATGAAGAAGTGGATCACCCGCTTCGCCTTCGCCGGGAAATGCGGCTGCCTCACCCCAAACGGGTTTGCCGCATCAATGCCCGCCGCCTGCGCCTGACCCGCTCCAAGCAGATCACCAAGCGCCATGGAGCCAAAGCCCATCCCCAACCGCCCGATCAATTGCCGGCGAGTGAGGAAGTGATGTTCGAGGTTAGGGGCGTGAGGCATGGCGGCAGGAAGTTCGGAGTTCGGAGTTCGGAGGGCGGGGTTCGGAGTTGGGTGCTTGGAACTCGTGAGCGTTAAAGTGTCAGAAGCTCTTCTTCATCGTACGTTTGGATTTGTCCGAGTCGTCTGTGCTTTTGATGGCAGACACCACAATGCGGAGAATCTCGTCAGCCTCCGTCATTAGCGGCTCGAGGCGGCTAGCTTTCACCAAACCGGATTCGATCAGCAATTCCATCCAGTAAAGAGTTTCATCGGCCTCCTCTTCGACAATGCCGAGTTTCGCACGGAATTCCGCATTGCTGCGGGCACGGCAGGCGGCACGATAATTCGCCCCCACAGAGGTGCCTGAGCGCAAGAGTTGCCTGCCGAGATCCCAACAGACTTTTTTGCTTGGCAATGCATCAGCCAATTTGATGATCCGCACGGCGAATTTTTTCGTCCGCGTCTTCATCACTTCCTGAAACTCCCGATTGCTCTGCGTTTTCATATTCTCTTGGGGGTCACAAACGTTTAACTCCGAACTCCGCCTTCCGAACTCCGAACTAATCGACAAATTGAAATTCGTTCGACATCATCAGCACCTGCGCCAATTGCGCCAGAGGGGCTTGGGGTTTTGTCCGCTTCATGGGCCACCCATCCGGTCCGCAAAAATCCGTGTCCTGTTTGGTGAGCAACGTCGCCTCCCCCTTTTCATTCACGCGCTCGATCTTCGGCGCCCAGGTGAAACTGTCGCTGTCGGTGCTGCCCTGCTCGCAATCCACCACGAATGACAGCGTTTCGTCTTGCGACACTTCCAGTTCGGCACTCATCTGGACGCTGCCGAGCGGCTTCACCAATTCCTCGCGCACCCTTCCCGTCCGGCTGGAAATGATCCATGCCCGCACGCCATTGCCGCGCTCGTTGGGCCGCTTGATTTCACCGGTGATGCGAATCTTCTCTTTCTCAAAAGGCGACGTCCACTGCATCACCACCGGCCACTTGTTGCCAGGATGCCCATTGCCCGCGCCAATGTAGAAGTGCCCGTATTCCTTGTCGGGATGGGTCTTCGCGGGATACCACCGGAAGGTGCTCTGTCCCACTTTGCCGAAGTGTGCCAGTTTCGTAAAACCGGACACTTGTAACTTGCCAGCGGCATCCGTCTCCACATTTCCATAACCATACTTCCAGATGAACGCGGCACTCCGTCGTTCCAGCTTTTCCGCATCATTCACAAAGCGTTGCGCCATCTCCACTTCCTCGGGCCGCGCATCACGCAGAAGGACCCGGTGATACATCGCTTGGATTGCCTGCGAATCGACCGCACTTCCCTGCATCGGGGTATTTGCCGCCACCTTCGCCGCGCGCTGGCTCATGAACGGACTGTTCATCAAAAACAGGGTCTGCTGCGGCACGTTGGTCACATAGCGCATGGGACTATGGTTGTCTGGATTCGCGAAGTCGAACATCGCCGGCACCGTCGCCTGCTCATAGCGATCCACCTTCAGGTACAGCGTGCGCCGGGTCTCAGCCTCTTTGGCGTCCAGGGCCACAGCGCGCCCACCCATCTTTGCCGCATCCAGATCCGCACTGGCTTGCAGGAGCGCATCCCGCATGGATTCATAGTCCAATCGCTGCCGGTTAAAGCGGGACAACAATTCGTTGTCCGCATCCTTCAGATTCTTCGCGTCGGTCGTTTCCGAACTCTGCTGATAGGTGCGCGACATCAGGATCCGCTTGTGCAGTTTCTTCAAACTCCAGCCGTCGTCCATCAAGGTCGCCGCCAGAAAGTCGAGCAATTCCGCCTGCACGG
>JAXMIV010000418.1:0-4288 GCA_034377045.1 Prosthecobacter sp.
GGATGTCGTCGCGCCCACAGGAGGACGCGCGATGATCATGCGCTCGACCGACGAGGGCAAAACGTGGAACAAGCCGGTGACGATGCTCGACACGCCCGATGATGACCGCCATCCGGCGTTTCTCGAACTGCCCGACGGCACCCTGCTTTGCTCAGTGTTCACCTACCCAGGTGCAGATCAGGCTGACGCACTGAAGAATCCAGCTCTCGCCTATCGCACCGCGATCATTCGCTCTTTTGACCAAGGCAAGACCTGGGACAAAGAGATCATCAGACCACCTTCACCCTTTGTCGGTGACGAAACCAACGGGCCGATGGTGTTGCTGAA
Source organism: Prosthecobacter sp. (assembly GCA_034377045.1). Lineage (GTDB taxonomy): Bacteria > Verrucomicrobiota > Verrucomicrobiia > Verrucomicrobiales > Verrucomicrobiaceae > Prosthecobacter. The sequence goes on from JAXMIV010000418.1 coordinate 328, forward strand.
GGATGGCTCGGTCCTGCTTACCATCGACGGCACGCCAAAGGACGGCAGCCCATCACAGGCGGCGGTCTTCACGAGCAAGGACAGCGGGGCGACATGGCAGAGATTGTCCACCGTCAAGTCCGGGAACCAATTGCAAGAAGTGATCGTCAATAAAGAGATAGACACGGTGCAGAGCCGGGTCTTGTCGAAAGAGCACCCTCTCCTCGAGGTGAATACCGCAGTGTTGCCCGATGGCCAATGGGTCATGATCTCGCGGCCAGAGGGAGACATCTGCTGGTCTCGCGACCAAGGCCGCACTTGGACGGAGCCAGTGACCTTCGGCATGCGACTCCTTGCACCGAGTCTCTATGTGCTGCGTGATGGCACGCTCGTCTGTCTGCATGGTTCCTATGCAAAAGGTGCCTTGCGGGTGATTTTCAGCACTGATGGTGGTCACACATGGATCGCCCCGGCCAAGGACTACGGCTTTCTCGTGAGCAGAGGCTATGGATACGGCAAGGCGATGGAATTGCACGATGGCTCGCTGTTCATCATCGAGCAGGACAAGAGCGGGCATACCACAAAGGACGCGCAGAACATGTCGATCCGCGGCATCCGCCTTCGCATTCGCGCCGACCATTCCGGCATCGATTTACTCCCCGCACCGAACCGCTGAGGCGCGCTGGAGGATGGCTTCACCCCTCCACCAAACCAACACACCATGAACCATAAAAACATCCTGAAATCATCGCTGGCGCTTGCCGCCAGTTTGCTTGTGCTCGCAACCAATCATGTTTGCGGAGCTGACGCACCACTCGACATCGGCTCGCGCCGCGAACTCTTCGTGGATGACGCGCTAGTGGAGAAGCTCACGGGGAAAGCGGAGCTGCGGTTGCATCATCCGGTGCCGCAGGAGATCGCCATCGTGCATGACGCGCCGTGGGAGGGCAGTGCCTGTGGGTATCACAGCATCTTTAAGGACGGTGACCGCTACCGCATGTATTACCGGGGCTGGCAGCTCACGTCAAAAGCCGGCAAGCTCATCACTAACGAGCATCCGACTTTCGGCTGCTACGCCGAGAGCAAGGATGGCATCCGCTGGACCAAGCCGGAACTGGGGCTGCATGAGTTCAAAGGCTCAAAGGCCAACAACATCGTTTTTGTCGGTCAGAAAATTGGTAAGGCGATGTGCGATCCGACGGAAGGGATGTCGGTGTTCAAGGACGAGAATCCCGCCGCTGAACCCGATGCACGCTACAAGGCCTTCGTGGTCGGCACCTTTGACCGCACCTATGACAAAAGCCGCTGCACCTTGTTCGCGTTCAAATCGCCGGATGGTTTGCATTGGTCGCCGATGAGTGACACGCCGGTCATCACAGACGGCATGTTTGATTCGCAGAACCTGGCTTTCTGGGACGGCACCCACGGCGAGTATCGTGCCTATTGGCGCTTTACCGGCAAGACCCGCATCATCCGCACGGCCACGTCGAAGGACTTTCTTCACTGGGAGAAACAGGCCGACCTCGCGTATGTGGACTCGCCCGCCGAGGAACTCTATACCAACGCGGTCAGGCCCTACCAACGCGCGCCGCACCTACTGATCGGATTTCCCACGCGTTACATCGAACGCGGCTGGTCCGACTCCATGCATGCACTTCCTGAGCGAGAGCATCGCGAGTTGCGCGCCAACTCCGGCTCAGAACGTTACGGCACCGCCATCACCGAGGGGCTGCTCATGGCGAGCCGCGACGGCGTGCAGTTCAAGCGCTGGAACGAGGCGTTTCTGCGGCCCGGCATTGAGCGGCCTGGCACTTGGTTCTACGGTGACCAATACATCGGCTGGCATGTCGTGGAAACGAAGTCAGCGCTCGAAGGCGCGCCCAACGAACTGTCACTCTATGCCACCGAGAGCTACTGGGCCGGCAGCACCAGCAGCGCGCTGCGCCGTTCCACGCTGCGGCTGGACGGGTTCGTCTCCGCGCAAGCCCCGATGAGCGGAGGAGAACTCATCACCAAGCCACTGACCTTCAAAGGCGCCAGGCTCGCGCTGAACTTCGCCACTTCCGCCGCCGGCAGTGTGCGCGTGGAGATTCAAGATGTGAATGGAAAGGCGTTGCCCGGCTTCGCCCTTGAAGACTGCCCGCCGCTTTTCGGCGACACCATCGAGCGCACCGTGACATGGAAGAATGGCGGTGATGTGAGTGCGCTCGCGAGCAAGCCCGTGCGTCTGCGCTTCGCGCTCCACGATGCGGATGTCTATGCGTTTCAGTTCAACCCGTAACTCAATCTCAAACCCACTCATCCCATGACATCCCAGCACGGCAGAACTCGGCGACGGATCGCTGCTCACCGTCTGGTATGAGGGCATGAAGGAAAGAAAATCTACCGTGCTACGGCAGGCGCATTGGACGCTCGCCGTTTAACCTTGGGGTCAAAGTCCCCGTGCCTTTGCCGGCGCTCCAACGATTGAACCAATCCATTTCCCTATGCCTACCCTCTCACCTGGGACAGCCCCGTGAACCTCAGCGAGGCGGATACGCAGGTGATGTTTAAAGATCTCTGGACCTGAACCGACGTGCCCTCCACGCCCGGCAATCATGAAGCCCATGACTACGCCGAGCGCATCCGCGAGCGCCTGCCAGGAACCACCCCGCCGGGCACTCGCCTTCGTTGACGCGGGGGATGAGCATGCCTAAATGGGATCATGTCCCGCATCGGCACCCCCCTTTCCCCCACTGCCACCAAAGTCATGCTCCTCGGTTCCGGGGAATTGGGCAAGGAGGTGGTGATTGAGTTGCAGAGGCTGGGGGTGGAGGTCATTGCCGTGGATCGGTACGCCAATGCGCCGGCCATGCAGGTGGCGCATCGCAGCCATGTGATCTCCATGCTGGACGGCGAGGCGCTGCGGCGGCTGGTGGAACTCGAAAAGCCGAATCTGATCGTCCCGGAGATCGAAGCCATCGCCACGGATACGCTGGTGGAACTGGAGCAGGAGGGTTTTACCGTGGTGCCCACTGCCCGCGCCGCGCAGTTGACCATGAACCGGGAAGGCATTCGCCGACTGGCGGCGGAAACCCTGGGCCTGCGGACCAGCCCCTATGTTTTCGCCGGCACGGAAGACGAGTTTCGCGCCGCCGCGGCCGAAATCGGCTACCCCTGCGTCATCAAGCCGATCATGAGTTCCTCCGGCAAAGGCCAGTCGGTGGCGCGCAAAGAGGCCGATCTCGAGTACTCCTGGCAGTATGCCCAGGAGGGCGGACGGGCCGGCAAGGGCAGGGTCATTGTCGAGGGTTTTGTCGAGTTCGACTACGAGATCACCATGCTGACGGTCCGCCATGCCGGCGGCACCTCCTTTTGCGCACCGGTGGGGCATGTGCAGTTGAAGGGGGACTACCGCGAGTCCTGGCAGCCGCATCCCATGTCCGCGAAGGCGCTCGCCGCTGCCGAGCAAATGGCCGGCGCCATCACCGAAGCCCTCGGCGGCCGGGGGCTCTTCGGCGTCGAAATGTTCATCAAGGGTGACGAGGTGATCTTCAGCGAAGTTTCGCCCCGCCCGCATGACACCGGCCTCGTCACCCTCATTTCGCAGGATCTCTCGGAATTCGCCCTGCATGTGCGCGCCATCCTGGGTTTGCCGATCCCGAACATTCACCAAAACGGCCCCAGTGCCTCCTGCGCGGTGCTGGTCGAGGGGGAATCCAACTCCGTGCAATTCGGCGCGCTTACCGAAGTCCTCGCGGAGACGGACACCCAACTCCGGCTCTTTGGCAAACCGACTGTCAGCGGGCAGCGCCGCATGGCGGTGACCCTGGCCCGCGCTGCCACCATCGAGGAAGCCCGCGCCAAGGCACACCGGGCAGCGCATGCGATGGAGATCAAGTTGTAACCCCGAATGAATGAGCGGCCTCAGTCTCCGGACTCCGAGCTTCGGAGCCTGCTGCATTCCGAGGCTTTTAGCGGGGTGGTCGTGGTAACGTGGGAA
>JAXMIV010000419.1:0-3093 GCA_034377045.1 Prosthecobacter sp.
GATGAGCGCTGGCACACGCAGAAAGGCAACAACAACACCTACTGTCAAGACAACGACTTGACGTGGTTGTCGTGGGATTGGGACAAGACCTCAGAGGACATCTTAAACTTCACCCGCGAAGCCATCGCGATCCGACAGGCGCAACCCGTGCTGGCCCGCAAATACTTCCTCACGGGTCTGCCAGCGGCGGAGGGATTGCCGAAAGACGTCATTTGGTGGAACCCTACGGGACGTGAAATGGAAGAAGCGGACTGGCATGAGGGCATCACGCGGTGTTTCGGCATGTGTCTTCCCGGTAGCGCCCTGCAGGAAATGGGGCATGATGGCAACCCCCGCCAGAGTGACTCGGTGCTGATGCTGATGAATGCCCACTTTGAACCCGTGCAGTTTATTCTGCCTCCGCATGAGGGCGAACAGTGGACACTCCGCCTGGCCACGACGGAACTGAAACTGGACAAGAGACGGACGAAGAATTTCCAACTCTCCATGCCCGCGCACTCCCTAGCGCTCTTCCTCGCACCCAGCCTGCCATGAGCGCGTCTAAATTACGCCACCACGTTCCCGCCGGGAAACTACTGCCGATCTTTCAAGCCGGGTTCGCCGGCTTCTGTGGCGCAGTGCGCGCAACAGAAGATCTTTCCCTCCGATTCCACCCCATGTCCGATGACCCGACAATCGCAATGATCGCAACATGGCGCCAGCGTTTGGATGGCGCATTCAAAGCTGTCAAACACGTGGGATCTCCCTCCCATCGTCACAGTGAAGGCTTTGTCGTAATTATTCCCGCAGGTTTCACAGGTTGGCATGGCGTTCTCCTTTCCGACACATCGCAGGCGCGAAGCGCGGCGGACGTAGCGGTTTCAAGATTTCCATGGGTGAACGCGGCCGGGTTTTGAAATGCGATTCCGTGGCAACTTTACTCATGACTCCCACCCCAGGCATGCAATGACGCCATTCTATCGGGACGAATCCGTACGGCAGCGCTTGATTGAGTTTCTCGGTGGCGAGACGCTCGATCAGGTCACCTCCGTCTACGTGACGCATTCGGATGGCTGTCAATACGAGCCACGGAACCTGCGCCCCCCGCAGGAATTGGACTGGTTTTTGGAGCGCGACCTGGACATCGCTCGATCGCTGGCGGACTCGAAATCGCTCCTGTTTCATCTCGACATCGAGTATGTGAACTTCGATTCCCCTGCCGAGGCCTACCTTGACCCGGTTCGCACCTTCGAGCTGCAAGAACCGGTGGTCAAAGTCATTGAGCGCTTGCTGCTTAAATGGGGCATTCGGCCTCTGCACATCCTCACCGGCCAGGGCCATCATTTCGTCTGGCGCATCGACCGGAAAACCAATCTGGCGCGCCGGCTCGCCACCCTGGAGCCCGCCCCTGAGCTGCGCATTGACTCCAAGAATATGCCGGCGCCCTTTGGCGAGCAGATCGATGACGCTTCGCAGAGTGTCTTTGGCGCCCAATCGCTAATCCTCGAATACGTCGCCCAACTGATCAAACAGGAGGCGAGTCCAGTGACGTCCGTGCCGGTGGAAATCACAGCGGTCCATGTCGGCCCCGGCGCCAACGGCATGCGGGAAATCATTTCGGTGGATATTTCCGAGTACGGCGATCCGCTGCACACCCGCATGATCCGGCAGCCTTTCACTTATTACCTCAAGCCCTGGATGCCGGGTCCGGTCTCGCAGTCGGAAATGCGCGACCAGATTCCGCTGACCCGGGTCGTGCCGCTTCATGAGATGGATGTACACCTGGCCCTTCAGGTCCGCCAGGTGGAATCGAAAGTGCGCGAACTCGCGCGCCGGGCCTGCGTGCGCATTCCGGAGCAGACTCACGGAACCGAAAAACTTCTCGACGAATATCTGAGTTCGCCACTGCGGCGCTTCCACAACTTCTTCTACTCCGATCGTCACAATGCCAGGGAAAAATGGCCGGAGACCTATGATCACACGCCAGCGCAACTGTTCCCGCCATGCATGCGCATGCTGGTGGAAAATCCCAACGACAAACTGCTCAAGCCCGCCGGCATGCAGTTAATCACACGCTGCCTGCTGGCCAGGGGCTGGCACCCGCGGCACATTGCCGGTTATATCCGGTCCAAATTCGAAAATCCCGAATTCGGCTGGGGGGTGAAGTGGGCGGATTACAGCGCCGCCATCCGCGCGGATTTCTACACGCGCATCTTTGCCGGCTTGCGCGCGACCGGGCTTGACGAGTTAGTGGATTTCAATTGCACCTCCACCCGTGAAAAAGGCTTTTGCCACTCGCCACCCGATGCCGGCGCCTGCCTGGCGCCGCTGCGGCAAACGTTGTTAACCCATCCCATGCTATGAACCTATGGCCCATTGGTTTGTCGACCGGCTGCTTTTACTATCGCAGCATCTTTGAGGTGTTGGATGCCATCCACGCCAGCGGTTTCCGCCAGATTGAAATTTGCTCTTTTCCACGGCACCTCGACTACCATCGCGACGACGATGTCCGCCGCGTCGGCGACCGCCTGCGGGAATTGGAACTGCATCCCTTTTCCTTTCACGCGCCGTTCGCGGACCGCATTGACATCACGTCGCTCGACGAAGGTGTCCGCAAGGCCGCGGTGGCGGAGTTGCTCGTGGCCTGCCGCGCCGCGGCCCTGATGGGTGTGCGCCACATCGTCCTGCATCCCGGTCCCGAACGCGAAGGCCGCCCGCCGCAGCATGAATTCCTGGAGCACATGAAACACGCCGCCGAGTCCCTCAACATCGTCGCCACGAGCTGTACGGAACTTGGGCTGCACCTGCTACTGGAGAACATGTTGCCGCACTTATTGTTCGGCCACACCAGCGACATGCTGTTTCTCCTTGGCGAAATCAAGGAGGCCAACGTCGGCACCTGCCTGGATACCGGCCATGCCAACCTTGCCGGCTAACTCGGCACCGTCGTCCACAAGCTCTCCGGCCACCTGAAGATGCTGCACGTCAACGACAACCGCGGCAACGCTGATGCCCATCTCTGCCCTGGCGATGGCTTCATCGATTGGCGCTGGTTCCTGGGCGAGCTCCGCCACCATCACTTCAAAGGCTCCTTGATTCTGGAACTCTCCAGCC
>JAXMIV010000420.1:0-3173 GCA_034377045.1 Prosthecobacter sp.
GCCTTTGGGCACCGCATGAATCATCCGCGCTGGAAAGACAGCATCGGCATGGACCTTTCTCTCAGAGAGATTTCACCCGGCCACTGGGTGCAGCCCTGCCCGTGCTGTACCGAAGCGTAAATGCCGGTCTTAAAACGACTCGGCGGCGACGCCTTCAGCGTCTTCCTCTTCGTTAATCGGACGCGAGCGGCCGGTTGGCGGCGCGGGCCGGGAGAAGACGCCCATGGAGAAGCGTTTGAAGAGCGAACCCGTGGACACGTAAAGGAAGCCGCCGAGGAAGAGCATCAGGAAAGGCAGGGAAAACCATTGCTCACGCTGCACCGCCAGCCAGGCCAGATGCGCGAAATAACCCACCAGGGCGAGTTCGATCCACAAGCACAGGGACTTGCCGGCTTTGTAGCGGCCGGGCTTGCGCACGGCCTGGGCCTTGCTGTCCACCCCATACTTCGGCGTGCGCACAAACTCGGACTCTTGCCCCAGCATCGCCTCAAGGACAGCCCTGCCGTTGTTGATGGACATGCCAATGCCAAGGGCCATCGAAAATGGGATGTAGGGGAGCGAACGCAACCACCCCCAGCGACTCTGCGCGCCTTGAGCGACCAGGTAAAAGGTCGCGACTGCGACCGTGGCAAAGAGGAAGACGGGCAGATCCACCAGCAGCGACTTTTGCCACGAATTCGCGGGCAGAAAATCCACCGGATAGAGCAACACGAGTGTGCAGATCGTCAGCAAATTGGCGAAGTTTGTGGTTAGGTGCGCCGTCGCCTCGATCTTCTTCATCAGCGGCACATCGCTGCGCCAGACCTGGCCGAGCACCTTCTTGCACACCTGGACGGAGCCCTTGGTCCAGCGATGCTGTTGGGACTTGAAGCCATCCATGTCCGGAGGCAGCTCTGCCGGCACCAGAATGTCATTGATATAGATAAAGCCCCAGCCGAGCATTTGCGCGCGGTAGCTGAGATCCAGATCCTCCGTCAGCGTGTCGTGGAGCCAGCCGCCGGCTTCATCGATAGCCGTGCGGCGCCAGAGTCCGGCGGTGCCGTTGAAGTTGCAAAAGTCCCCCTGCCGGCTGCGCGCGGTTTGTTCCAGCATCAAATGTCCATCCAGCAGGATCGCCTGCAATCGGGTGAGCAGCGAGAACTCCCGGTTCTGATGACCCCAGCGAGCCTGCACAATGCCCACGCCCGGATCGGTGAAGAAATGCACCGTCTGATTGAGGAAGTCCGGCGCCGGTTGGAAGTCGGCGTCAAAGATGCAGATGAACTCGCCCTTCACCGTCGCCATCGCATCGGAGAGCGCGCCGGCTTTGAAGCCCTGGCGGTTGCTGCGGTGCCGGTATTCGATGTCAAAGCCGCGGCCACGCAGCTCTTCGACATGCACCTCGCAGTCATCCGCCGTGTCGTCCGTCGAATCATCGAGGACTTGAATTTGCAGGCGATCGCGCGGGTAATCCAGCGCACTGATCGAAGCAAAGAGCTGATTCAGAACATCCGCCTCATTGAAAATGGGAAGCTGGACGGTGATGCGGGGCAGTTCCTCGAACCGGCGATGCGGCTTCGGAGGTGTTTTCCGGTGTCTCCAGTATTGATACAGGATCTTGATCTTGTGCAACCCGAAGGCGCACAAACAGAGGGAAACAAGGATATAGCTGGAAAACCAGAGGAACTTTTCCCACTGAATCATAGGGAGCCCAAAGAAGGGGGCAGACCAATCTCCACCGTTTGGTCGAAATCAAGCAGCAATCTGCGGGCCAAGGGCGCCCAATCTCAAATTTGATAATGCGTCGGTTGGCTTCGCAAAAAGGCCATCTGACGATTGCCGGATAGGCGTGGCGGCGTAAAAGGCCAGCATGCCCATAATCTCCCGCACCCTGGTTTTCGGCCTCCTGATCATTGTGGCGTCGACTCGGGCCACGGAGATCGAGACCGATCTGTTGATCGTTGGGGGGAATGAGTCCGGCTGTGCGGCGGCTGTGCAGGCGGCCCGTCTTGGGGTGAAGAAGATTGTCCTGACCAACGACATCCAGTGGCTGGGCGGCCAATTCAGCGCCGAAGCCGTCGGCGTCGTTGATGAGTGGACCACGGTGCGGGGCAAGCGGACCCATTTTCCCCGCAGCGGCCTTTTCGCGGAGATGCTGCAGCGCATGCGCGCCAGCAACTGCCACAAATACGGTCTCCCCAATCCGAGCAACGCCGTCTGTGGTTCGGAAACCATCGAGCCAGCAGAGGCGGCGAAGCTGTTTGACGACTTGGTGGGCGACTATCCCGGTCAAATCCAGGTGCTGCGGCCCTGGCAACCCGCCACCGTGCTGACGCAGGCGGACAAGGTTACCGGCGTCACTTTCGAGCATCCGGAGGATCCGGCAAAAAAGCTGACGGTGCGGGCCAAGATGACGATCGACTGCTCCGACTGGGGGGATGTGGTCCGGCTCAGTGGCGCGGCGTATGCGGCGGGAGTGGATCTGAAGTCCCGCTTCCAGGAGCCGAGCGCCCCCGTGACAGCCGAAGGCAGCGCCCGCAACGAGATGAACCCCATCTCCTGGTGCGTGGTGGTGCGCGAAGCGGGAAAGATGGCACCGATCCCAGCGCCGCCGACTTACCAGCCGCGCAGTTTTGCGGCTTTGGACAAGACGGTGCCCTGGGTGGACAGCGCCTACCCCGAAGGCATTTATTCGATCACCAATCAGAGCGTCTACACGCATCGGCGCCTGGTGGATCGTTGGCACAACGGCCTAGCCGTAGGCACGGAGAAGGTGCTGCTGAACTGGCCCGTGCAGGATTACCCACTTTTTGACTTCCCCAAGCCCGTCGCCGAGGCGCTGGAGGCCACCGAACCCGGTGCTTCAACCAAGAACATCGTGAACATGACCCCGGCTCAGCGCCGCATCGTTTTCGCAGACGCCAAGCAGCACAGCCTCGGCTTCCTGCATCACTTGCAATCGGCGGTACATGATCGTGTGGGTGACTTTCCGCAGAGCCTTCGCCGCATGGAATTGACCGGCGAATTCGGCACGCCTGATCGCCTGCCGCCGAAGCCCTACGTGCGCGAAGGCCTGCGCCTCGAAGCGCTGTACATGCTGCGTGAGCAGGACATCCGCGCCAAGGATCGCCAGCCACGCTGGGCTCAAGCCATGGTGCCGGACGGCGTCTTTGGCTTTCAGTTCAACATCGACT
>JAXMIV010000421.1:0-3312 GCA_034377045.1 Prosthecobacter sp.
AGATAACACTGCACGCGCACCTCATCACTGCCTTCGGTGAAGGTGAGCAACCGGCTCATGGGGCGGGAACGCGAGGCGACATGAAAGCGGGTGAGCGCACAACAGTTGATGAAGTTGGCGCCCCACTTCTGTTCGATGTGCGTTCGCCCATTGAAGTTGTCATCCGGATTCGTGTGCGTGTGACCGCCGAACCAAAGATCAATCGCGCCGGGATGAGCTTCCAGGTAACGCTCAAAAGCCATCGCCTTGGGTTTGTCGTCGACATAGTAAAGATACGAAGCACCCTGCGGGTCAGCACCTTTTTGATGGCCGTGATAACGGCTCGTGAACGTCCCGTCCGGATTGGGTGTGACACCTTCAAAGTCACCGGACCCGACCGTCGTCTCGCGCAGCATGTGGTGATGCGCGCTGATGACGATCGCCTCCTTGTTTGCCTCCACATTCTTGCGCCACCACTCAAACGTCTCTCCAGTCACCGCGCCCGCTGGATATCCGCCGCGTTCGCCCCGGCCAATCGGTGGCTTGAGATCATTGCGGTCGGACATGACCAAAAACACCAGATTGCCGATCCGGAAGTTGTAGCGCTCCCAGGTTCCCTCCACCGGATAACGCCGCCGCTTCGGATCGACGCCGGAGAACTGCGTGTTCTCGCCCGTGGGATCGATCCATTTGCGAAACCACCACTGCGTCTCCTCGCCCTGGCCCGAGGCATCGTGGTTGCCGGCCAGATCATAAAAGTCCTCACGCCGATGCTTCGTCGCCACGCTGTACTGGCGCACCACCTCCTCCCCTTCCGGATCCTTTGGCGGTTCCTGGTCGCCGGAGAAATCGCCAACATTGATCGCGACATCCCACTCAAATGGTGGCGCCCCATCCTTCCCGCCCTGCTCCGACTGACGAATGGCGTCGGCCAGGGACTCGCGCTTCTTCTTGATATCGGTGCCCACATGGGAATCACCGATGGCCCAAAGCTTGAAGGTTCGCGGCGTCTCCGCTCCCGCCGCATGGCCCCATGCGGCTGCCGCGCCCGTGGCGGCGGAGATGAAACGACGCCGCGTGAGGTCGGAACGCCTGTGCATGGAGACCAAACGCCCATTGAACCTGCGGGATTGCACCAATGCCCCACAACGGTATCTTTGGCCCATGCGATCTTTCGTGCTTTTCCTGGCCGCAATCACGGCGGGCATCGCGTGGGCGGACCCCGTGCCGGGGATCATCCTGCCCCTGCATGATGTGGACGTCGGCACGGCGGTGGCAGGCATCGTCAGCGAAGTCCTAGTCAAGGAGGGAGACATCGTGGCGCAAGATCAGCCGCTCGTGCGGCTGGATGACGCCATGGAGAAGCTCGATGTCGACCGGGCGGGCAAGGTGCTGGAAAAGGCGAAGTTCGATCATGAAGCCGCCGAGAAGCTGCTGGCGGACAAGATAGGCACCCGCGAGGCGGCGCTCACCAAGCGTATTGAGTTTGATCTCGCGGGCATCCAGTTGGCGGCGGCGGAAGTGCGGCTCAAACAGCGCAGCCTCCGCGCTCCCCTTCCCGGCATCGTCGTCAAGGTGTCCAAGGAACCCGGGGAAGCCGTGCTCTTGAACGAGACCGTCGTGCAGGTCGTGCACATCCAGGAAGTCTATGCCCAGTTCTATCTGGAACCACTGCAACTGACCACCCTCAAGACCGGCATGAACCTGAAGTTCCGCGTGCCGTCCCTGCCGGCGCCGCGTGAGTTTGCCGGCGCCGTGGATTTCATTGACCCGCGCATGGATGCGGAAAGCGGTCTCTACCGGGTCAAACTGCGCCTCAAGAACCCCGGCCTGCGGCTCAAAGCGGGCATGCGGGTCGAGGCGGATTTCGCCCAACCCTAAGCATCTCATGAGCACCTCGGTGACGGTCAGAGAGGTGGAGTCCAATGCCCCGGCCGGCGTCGATGCGGTCATTCCTTCCGCGCTCCGCTCCGACCTCACCACCAGTCATCAGCTCTTCGAAGGCCGCGCCTTTGTCATCATCAAAGACCCGCTTTCCCTGAAGTACTTTCGGCTTCCCGCGGAGGACTACGGACTCGCCGCCCTCTTCGACGGACGGCGATCCATTGCGGAGATCCGCGCGGCATTCCAGCACTTGCATCCCCACGCGGCCTTGACGCAGAACGAGCGTGATCTGACGCAGCGCATCGTGACCTTTGCCAACGAGCTGCTGCTGGGCGGTTTCCTGGAAGCGACCGGCGCCGGCGTGCGCAAACAACTCGAGATGAAGCGCGCGCGGGTGCGCCACGTCTCCCCCTGGGGCCTGTTCATGAAGGCGCTGTTCCTGAAGATTCCCCTGTGGGACCCGGATCGCCTGCTGATCAAAATGGAACGCCACCTCCGCTGGATCTGGTCGTGGCCGGGCTTGATCATCAGCATGGCGATCCTGATCGCCGGGGTGGCCATTTTTGGGCTCAACATCAGCCGCATCGCCCCGTCGCTGAACAACTTTCTCACCCTGCCCAACCTGGCCCTCATTTGGGTGCTCACCATGGTGGTGAAGGTCATCCATGAATTCGGCCACGGCCTCACCTGCAAGCACTACGGCGGCGAGGTGCATGAGATGGGCGCGATGGTCATCGTCCTATCTCCCTTCCTGTATGCCGATGTCACGGACAGCTACCTGTTTCCCAAAAGGCGCCATCGCATTCTGGTCGCCGCGGCGGGCATTTACATCGAGCTGGTCATCGCCGCCATCGCCACCCTGCTGTGGTCGGTGTCTCAGCCGGGACCCACGCAGCTCCTGCTGTTCAACCTGATGCTCATTACCAGCGTCTGGACCGTGGTGTTCAATGCCAATCCGCTGATGAAGTTTGATGGTTACTACATCCTCACCGATCTCACTGGCGTGCCGAATCTCCGCGCCAAGGCGCAAATGTGTGCCGCGGACATGTTTCGGCGCTTCTTGTTCGGCCGCACCGCGCCCGGCCAGGCGCCCGAATCCATGCTGCCGCGGCGCGGCTTCGCCTGGTTCGTCGCCTACAGCCTCGCGGCCCAGTTTTACCTTCTCTACGTGACGTTGAATATCGCGGGCCTTGTCCACCATCTGCTCCATCCTTATGGCCTGGGCTGGCTGGGCGATTGGATGGGCTTTGGCGCCCTGGTCTCCATGCTCGTGGTTCCCGTCATTGGATTCTTCAAAAGACAGCTCACCATGAATGCAGCCACCAAGGACCGAAGTTCACGCAGAGCGGCTTTCACCATCGCGGGACTGGCCGTTGCCGCGGCCGTCCTCCTGAGCTGGCCCTGGCAGGTGCGCAGTGAGAGGCCCGCCGTTCTGCAACCCATCACTGC
>JAXMIV010000422.1:0-3997 GCA_034377045.1 Prosthecobacter sp.
AGATCCGCGAGGGAATTGATGAGGGTTCCGTCGAGATCAAAGAAGATGGCTTGCAGCGCGGGCATACCTTGTCGATGGCCTCGAACGCGACGGGATTCAAGTTTCCATCTGGTAACAAGGGCGGCGTTTCGCTTATGATTCCCATGTGCCGAGCCGCCCGACCAGCCCGCCAGCTCACGCTTTCCACACCACGCGCTGGTCGCTGGTGCTGATGGCGGGGGAAGCGCATTCGGATGCGGCCCTGGAAACGCTGTGCCGGCGCTACTGGTTACCCCGCTCTATGCTTTTGTCCGGCGCAGCGGCCATGGGGAGCATGACGCGCAGGACCTCACCCAGGAGTTCTTCGCCCGGCTGCTGGAGAAGCAGTGGCTGCAGGATGCGGACCCGCAGCGGGGCAAGTTCCGCACCAACAGACCTGCACCTCGCGCTGGAACTCAAGGGAAATGACGGCACCTTCACCTTTCAATCACCCTATCCTATTCATTGAAATCCCAGCGTTGCGCTTCAACACCTGGCTTGGCCGACTTCATTTCTATCCAATCGATGGCGACAGGCTGACTCTGCGCGGGAAGGTATAACCGAATGTGCCTCAAGGATCCCTGCACGGGGATTTCCACGGAAGTTTCACCCTTGGGGGCGAGGTCGAAATCCATTGTCTGCCCGTCCTGGGGAAAGGTTTCCTGAGCGGCGGTGCGCCATTGCACCTTCGCGGGGCCGCCGCCACTGCGGGCCAGCAAACGCATCGTTACGGGACCCGGTTGGTGAACGTTGGACATGCCCAGAAACGGGTTGCGCCCGTCACCGGTGACGACGAGCGCGCCGTCCTTGATCTTGGCCTGGCTCGACTTTGGCACCCAACCACCCAAGGGACGCGCCTGAGCCGCCGCCGCTGATTTTGCCGGACGATAGGCGGGGTTGGGTTTGGGCGCCAAGGCGCCTGTGTTTTTCAAGAACCCGTCGATCATGGCATCCAAGGCCTTCACCCGATCCGGCATCTCGCTCGCCAGATTGTGCTTTTCTCCGATATCGTTTGTTAGGTTGTAGAGTTCGTGGGTGTCCGGATATTCAGGCCCGGTTTCAAACCAACGGATCAGTTTCCAATCACCCTGCCGCACCCAGACTCCGCCGGGCTTGGACGGTCCGCCCATGGGGAAGTAATTGAAGATGGCATCGCGCGGCAATGCAGCCTGTGGATCACGCAGAGCCGGCGCGATGCTGATGCCGTCGATGATCTGTCCGTCTTTGCGTTTCAGGCCCAGAAGATCGAGCACCGTCGGATAGAGATCGACGGCATGAACGATCGCCGGTGATTCCACGCCCGCCGGAACATGCCCCGGCCACATGACCATCAGTGGCACCCGTGTGCCGCCTTCATAGAGCGTGCCTTTGCCGTCGCGCAAGGGCGTGTTGTTCGTCGGCGGCAGATCGCCGGCCCACTTGCGCCAGTCCGCCAACTGACCGCTCTTCGCGCCCTTTTCCTTGCCTTCCGTCTTGCGATCGTTGGGGGTATTGCTGTGCGTGTTGCCGCCGTTGTCGGAAAAGAAGATGAAGACGGTGTTGTCGGTGAGTTTCAGTTCATCAAGCACGTCGATCACACGGCCGAGCGCCTCATCGACACTCCTCAACATCGAGGCCATAATGGGATTTCCCTGCCTGCCGCTAGGATCCTTTTTCTGCGCAAAAGTCTTCGTGTACTCTTCCTTGTGTCCCCAGGGACCATGAACGCCGTAGCTCCAGAAATTGAGAAAGAATGGCTTATCTTTACTGGCGCGGATGAACTTCACGGCCTCAGCAGCCAAGCGATCGACGATGTACTCTCCGGGTGGTCCGTCGGTGATAGTGCCGACGTGAGACTTGGCGGTGGGCCGGCCTTCGGGGACGACGCCGTAAGGCGAGAAGTAACTCGGCGGTCCCGGATCCGGGGCGCTTTCAAACATGAGGTCAAAGCCTTGTTTGTTAGGCCGGTATTCAGACGTCAGGCCCAGGTGCCACTTGCCCAAATGGGCGGTGCGGTAATCGGCGTCATGCAAGGCCTCCGCCAGGGTGTATTCGGAAAGGTCCAGGTAGTTTTTGCTGATGGGAGCAATGATCGCCCGCGTCGCCGGCGCCGTATCGGGCAGGAACTGGAAACCCGCGGGCTGCGGCGGCTGGTGCCCGCTGGGCGTCAGGATGCCGTGGCGTGAGGGATACTTGCCGGTGAGGATGCTCGCGCGCGTCGGCGAGCAGAGCGGCTGCGCATAGGCATTGGTGAAACGCAGTCCGCGCTTGGCAAGCCGCTCCATATTCGGCGTTTCGTAATAGGTGGAGCCGTAGGGCGTGCTGTCCATCCAGCCCATGTCATCGACCAGAAACAACACGACATTGGGCTTGGGCGCCGCTTGCGCCAGCGACCCGGCAAACATCAACACGGCAAAACACAGAGCACTTGTTTTCATAAGCTGAGCTAGGGCAACTGTTTGAATTTCCCCGCCGCGTCTTCGCGAACACCGCCCTCAAGGCTGATGATCGGCTTGGGATTTGCCACCCGGCCCAGCGCGCGCACACCCGGTCCAACGCCGTCGTTGCCCAGGTCTTCATCCATCTTCGCCGCCAGTCCGCGCAACCGCGTCACTTCCGCCGCATTTTGTGCGGCGATGTTCTTCGATTCCCCGATATCATCGCCGAGATGATACAATTCTCCCTTCGCGAGATGTAGTTTCCATGGGCCTGAGCGCACGGCCTCCAGTTTCAGACCACGAAAATAATAGAAGGCTTCATAAGGCGATTCCGTGGCCTTGGCATCGAGCAGGAGTTTGGAAATGTCATGCCCATCGAGCTTGCGATCCGCCGGCGCCTTGCCACCGCCGAGCGCGGCAAAGGTCGGCAGAAAGTCCATGTGCGTGGTGATGGCATCCACGCTTGTGCCCGCCGGTACTTTGCCAGGCCACCAGGCGATGGTACAAACACGCACGCCGCCTTCGAGAGTCGAGCCCTTGCCGCCGCGCAAGGGTTCATTGTGCGCGTCCTGCTGCAAAGGACCACCATTGTCGCTGGTGAAGACTACCAGGGTGCGTCCTTCGATCTGCAATTCGCGCAAGGTGTCCAGGATCTGCCCCACACTCCAGTCCACTTCCATCACCCAGTCCTGATACAAGGCGCCACCCGATTTGCCAATGAGGTCCTTGCGCGGATAATGCGGGAAGTGCACCGCGGTGTGCGGCAGATAGAGAAAGAAGGGGCCCTCTTTTTGCGCGCGGATAAAGGCCTGCGCTTTCTCGGTGTAGCGTTGGGTGATGGTGTGCTGCTGTTCGGCCCTCACTCGTTCGATTGCGTTGGTTCCCTCCATCAGCGGCAACGGCGGCTGGCCACCGCGAATGCCGATTCCTTCCTTATCCTCCGGTAGATTCGCTTTTTTTCCCTTGCCCGGTCCTTTGGGCAGAGGCTTCCCAGGATTGCTCTTCGATCCCTCCGCGCCCGGTCCCATGTCATTGGAATAAGGGATGCCATAGTAGCTGTCGAAGCCCTGCCGCGTCGGCAAAAACTCCGGCTGATCGCCGAGATGCCACTTGCCGACACAGGCGGTCGCATAACCGGCGTCCTTGAGCACTTCCGCGACCGTGCGCTCCTCAGGATTTAACCCCACCGCGCCCGCGGGAAACAAGACACCGGAAATCGGCAGCACCCGCTTCGGATAACATCCGGTCATCATCGAAGCCCGCGATGGCGAACAGACCGGCGCCGCATAATGACTGGTGAGTTTCCGGCCCTCCTTCGCCATCCGGTCCAGATTCGGTGTGGGCGTCTTGCCGCCAAACGGACCGATCTCCGCATAACCGAGGTCGTCGATGTTGATGAGGATGAGGTTAGGCTTTTGTGAATCAGCGGCCACCGCTGAGAAAGCGCAAGCAACGAAGAGCAAAGAGGCGAGGCGGTGAAGGACCATGGTTGCCTTCAACGCAGGCGCGCTGCTCATCTTTCTTGTGACACACATGCTGAGTATCTGCGGTATTCAAAGTGG
>JAXMIV010000423.1:0-5080 GCA_034377045.1 Prosthecobacter sp.
TAACGAAGATGAGAAACGGGCGTCGGCCTGCTGGATGAATCGCAGTCGGGCCCGTTGCCCAGCTTCCGAGGTTCCCGGGGTGATGTTGTTAACCAGTTCACCTCCCGAATAGAGATCGAGAAATGAGCCCTGGTGCGTAGCTGGCAGAAAGGCGCTGGAGTAATTCTCCACGCCGCCCAGCGGGATCATGCCGCCGTGCAAAACCAGAAAGCCCGGCAGGTTGGCATTCCCCGTGCCGAGGCCGTAGTTCACCCAGGATCCCAAACTGGGCCTTCCTTGCAGCGGATGCCCGCTGTGCATGAAGTAGCACGCTTGCGAGTGCTCGGGGAAATCCGCCTTCATCGAACGGATCACTGCCAGGTCATCCACGCAGGTCGCCAGATGCGGAAAGAGGCTGCTTATGGGAATGCCGGACTGGCCGTGCTGCTTGAACTCAAAAGGACTGCCGAAGGTGGTGCCGTTGTTGTCGAATTGGGTAGCCTCGACCTTCATTCGAAAGGGCTTGCCATGCTCCGTTCTCAAGCGCGGCTTGGGATCAAACGTATCCACTTGGGAAGGCCCGCCATCCATGAACAGCAGGATCACATGCTTCGCGCGCGGACGATGATGAGCGCCCGCCGCGCCGGCTTGTTTGTGCAGCAGCGACGCCAGCGCCAGCCAGCCAAACCCATGCGAGGCCCGCTTCAGCATGGCGCGCCGGGGCATCAAGGAAGCGTGGGGTATTGTCATCGCAGGTAAATCATCTCCTTCATGTTCATCATCGTATGAGCGAGATCGGTCCATGCCGTAGCATCATCCTTGGCTGTGCCAATGAAGGCGCGTGCTCGTGTTCGTTCCTCTTCATCTGGCGCTCGGCCAAAGGCTTCTTCATACATTCGGCTGATGCGCCGATCCGTATCTGGGATGGTCGCGCGGATGCGGGTCGCCCAGGTTTGGGCCTGCTGTGTCACGAACGGATCATTGAGCAAGGCCAGGCTTTGTGCGGGCACGTTAGTTTCGCTGCGTTTGCCCGCGGTGGCGACGGGTTTCGGAAAATCAAAGGCCAGCAAAAACGCGCTGAGAAAATTGCGCCGCACTTCGAGATAGAGACTGCGCCGGCCACTGCCATCCAGCGGACCGGCCGGCGGCTGCTTGTCCGGGTCCACCGCCACTTGATAGTAGAGCCGTACACTTGGGCCATAAGCCTCGGTTTTCAGAGCACCCGATACCTTCAGCATGGCGTCGCGAATGGATTCGGCCTCCATTCGCCGCACCTGCGCATGCGACCACAGGAGGTTGTTCGCATCGCGCTCCGCCGCGCCCGCTGGAGGGACGCTGTCGCGCTGCCAGGTTTGGCTGAGCAGCATCTCGCGAATGAGCCACTTGAGCGACCAATCATGAGCGCTGAACTCCCGCGCCAGATGATCAAGCAGTTCCGGGTGTGTGGGTGTTGCGCCCATGCGGCCAAAGTTGTCGACGGTGGCGACGAGGCCCTGCCCGAACAACCAGTGCCAGACGCGATTGACCATCACGCGGGCGGTCAGCGGATTGGCCGGGTTGGTGATTTCGTTCGCCAATTGCAGACGTCCGCTGGGCACTCCGGCATAGTCGGCTGGGCGGGAATGCAGCACTTCCAGGTAGCGGCGCGGCACCGCCGCTTCCGGTTTGGTATGGTCACCGCGCGGAAGGAAGGCCGCGTCTTGCCCGCGACGATCTTCAAACACGCCCGGCACGCGGCGGGCAATGGGAATGGTGTTCTCCAACTTGCGATAAGTCCCTGCCAGCGTCGCCACAGCGCTGCCGTTGACGGGAGGTTGGTCCAGCAGCCGGTTCTCGATGAGAACGCTGAGCAGCCGCGCGTCCGCGTCGTCGCATTGGCCATTGACCCAGCGAGTGACGGCATCCTCGGCCGTTTGCTTCAGGGTCTGCATCGCCTTCTCGAACGAGGCTGGCGTCGTTTGCCAAAAGGTTGCGGGCAAAGCGGGCGCATCTGCCGGGCGGGCGGCTGCGGAATGAAACTGCACACAGGCAATGCCGAAGCCGGAACGTCCGTCTCGCTGCTCCAGACTTTCGGCCTCTTTGACATTGTTGACGTTCGGCTTGTCATCGCGTGTGAGCAATTCCAGGTAGGCCTTGCGCCCCTTCCATTGCGGCTTGATCGGCAGGTGATGCCAGCACATGGCCGCGGAATTGATCTCGGGATTGACTGAGGAAAACAAGACCGTGTCACCTTGGAAGTTTTCGATCACCAGTCGCAGCCGCGCGGTATCACCCCTGGCCAGCACACTGATGACCTCGTGCTCAATGGTGAAATCTGGAGAGCGCAGGCTGCCCGCGTGCCGGTCAGACAAAACATCGGTGTGATAACCACGTCCAAAGATGGCTCGCGTGGTGGCACTGCCTTCGCCGTGAATGGAGAGTCCGCCTGCCTTGGTTTGGCCCTGTTGGGGCAGGCCAATTCCTGTCAGCATCCAACCAGCCAGCCCGCCGTCGCGGAAGTCAGCGAAAACAGGCGAACCTTGAGCGGCTGGCCTGGCCTGTTTGGCCAGGGTCGCCCAGGTCGCTGCAAAGGCATCATCCTCGTTGCGCACCAACTCCGCCAATGGCGCCAGCAGATGACCTTTTTGCCGCGATGCCTGAAACATGGACCGGCTCCAGGGATCAAGCGGCAGGCGTGCCTGGATCTCCTTTTCCTTGGCGGAATCCGGCTTGGCGCGCAGTGGCGGCACTTCTTCAGTGCGTAGCCACTCCCCGGCGGTTTTGATCTGGCGCGGCCATTCGTTGAGCTCGGCAAGCCACTGGGCAGCGAGTGCCGGTCGCAGACGGTCTTTCAATGCTAAAAGTTCGGTGTTGTGCCTAACAAAATCCGTCTCTTCATCGACGATGCGCAGGGCCGATCGGGTGCTGGCGAGCATGCCGTAGAGCGCATAAAAATCCTCGTCAGAAATGGGATCAAATTTGTGATCGTGACAGCGGGCGCAGGAAATCGTGAGCGCCTGGAAGGTCTTGCCGAAGGTGTCGATCTGGCAGTCGATGACGGCCACCTCCTCCCGCTTCACATCCACGGGCGTGTGATAAAACTCGACAAAGCGCCAGAAGGCCGTGCCGATCATGGACTCGTTGATTCCCGACGCGGAGTTTTTGCGGGGCAGGGGGAGTTGATCGCCGGCGATGTGCTCGCGCACCAATTGATCGTAGGGTACGTCCGCGTTGAAGGCGCGGATGAGATAGTCGCGATAACGCCAGGCAAAGGGAATCAGCGCGTCGCTTTCGGAACCGTTCGTTTCGCTGTAGTGCACGACATCCATCCAATGCCGCGCCCAATGTTCGCCGAATGAGAATGAGGCCAGGGTGGCGTCAACGCGCCTTTCCCAGGCATCGGGAGCCTGGTCGGCGACAAAGGACGCCACCTCTTCTGGGGTGGGCGGCAGTCCGGTCAGGGCATAGTGGAGCCTGCGGATGAGGATACCTTTGCTTGCACGTGGCGCAGGCGGCAGGCCGGCGGTGTCCAGCTTGTTCCGGATATGAAAATCGATGGCCTGATGGAGCGGCATCGGCGGCAGCTTGGCTTTCGCCAGGGGTTGAAAGCACCACCAGGAGGCTCGTTCATGCATGACGGTAGGCCAGGCAGGTTTCTTTTCCGCGGTCTTCGCCCGCGGCGTGTCGCGCGGGTCCGGCGCGCCCATGCGGATCCAGTTGGCAAAATCAGCAATCACCTGGTCACTGAGCTTGGGTGCCTTGGCTGGCATTTTGAGATCGGGGTCCTCATGGCGGATGGTGTGCATAAGCAGGCTGGCTTCGGGATCGCCAGGGACGATCGCAGGGCCGCTGTCCCCGCCTTTTAACCATCCGGGACGATGATCAAGCGCCAGTCCGCCCCTGGACTTTTGCACATGGTGGCAGTCATAGCACTCCGCCGTCAACACGGGCCGGATCTTGGCTTCAAAGAAGGCGATCCCCGCCTCGTCGCCGTGGGCCAATGAGGTTAACGCCCATCCCGCAATCAACCATGGCGCTTTCATGGAGTGAGAGCCTCAGAGGCCATGCGCCCGGCTTTCTTAACGATGGGGGCCAATTTCACGATGCGTTCTTTCGTGAGTCGTTGAGAAGGCCCGGTGATCCAAAGGCTGGCGACGGGCTCATGGTCACTCTTGAGGATAGGCGCACCCAGGCAATGGTGTCCCTCCAGGTGCTCGCCGAGATCCGCAGCCCAGCCTTGCTGCCGCACCTGCGCCAGGTGCTTGCGAAACTCAGCACGGTCTGCGATTGTCCACGGTTGATACGCTTTGAAGTCCATGCGGCGCATCAGATCTTCCCGTGCTGCTTCATCCATCAAGGCCAGGATGACCTTTCCGGGCGCACTGGTGTGGAGAGGAAAACGCGCGCCGCGCTCGATGTAAAACTTCACCATCTGCGTGCCGATCACGCGTTCCAGCACCAGTCCTTCAGCGCCGGTGAGAATGCCCACATGCGCCGCCTCACCCGTTTGTTCGCTGAGCCAGCGCATGGCCGGCAGCGCCGCCTCCACCAGCGGCACGTCATCATGGATCGGCTGGCAGAGCGAAAGCATCTTCGCGCCAATACGAAAACGTTTGTTGCCGTCCCGGTGCGCATAGCCATGCGCCGAAAGCGATTGCGTGACCCGATAGACAAAATTCACGCTCTGACCCAGTTCTTCCGCCAATTCGGAGACCGTCAGGCCGCCCGGATGTTGTCCCAGCCGCTCCAGGACTGCGAGGGCGCGATCCAGGCTGGGCGTGCTAAAGCCAGAGTCCTGAACCCCCGGCTTGGCGCGGCGGCGTGCTATTTTGACGGAGGTGGATGTGGAAGCCATTGGCTGCTGTGTTCTATAAATGCAAGTGCTTGCACATATAGAAACAGGCCGCCGGGGCCGGTTCTTTCATTTCACGCCGCTGTTCTTGAGGATGAACTCCAGCATCTTCTCCGATTCAAAAAAGAGCGGATCGACTTGGTGGCCTTTGTCCGGGATGATGATCAGCTCCATTTCACCGCCGAGCGCCTTGTAACGCTCCGCGATGGCCCCGCTGTTTTGTTCGAGAGGCACGACCTTGTCCGCATTCCCATGAATGTGCAGGATGGG